>CANHJA010000006.1 GCA_947460795.1 Bacteroidota bacterium
TAATTAAGCTATTCAATGATGAAATAATCCATTGATCTATCTCTGGACGCTCATTTATTGGGATAAACTTTTCTGCAAATGAAAAGCCATCTACATTGGCATATAAAGCAAAAAATGTGTATGTGTTATATAAAGTATTAAATAATTTACGTTGACTCTCCTCAATTCCTTTAATATCAAATTTTAAGCTATCCCAAGGAGAAGCATTGGTTACCAAATACCAACGAGTTGCATCGGCACCATATTTATTAATGGTTTCGAAAGGGTCTACCACATTGCCTAAGCGCTTACTCATTTTATTTCCTTTGGCATCTAAAACTAAGCCATTTGAAACAACTGTTTTATAAGCAACTGAATCAAATAATAATACCCCTAAAGCATGCAGCGTGTAAAACCAACCACGAGTTTGATCTACCCCTTCCGCAATAAAATCTGCAGGGAAAGAAGGTGGAAGCGATGGTTGATTTGTATTACTTACCTCCGACATCGAGTTACGAATTTCGTTAAAAGGATAGTGCCATTGAGCATAAGGCATTGCACCGCTATCGAACCAAACATCTATTAAATCTGGCTCACGAAACATTTTTTGTCCCGTTGGTGATTTTAAAATTACATTGTCAATATATGGCTTATGCACGTCTTTCAAGTCTTTTTCAGGACTTTCTTCATGCATTAATGCTTTTATTTCTTCAATGCTTCCACAACAAACCTCTTCGGTTCCATCTTCACTTCTCCAAACAGGCAAAGGTGTTCCCCAATAGCGACTTCTACTTAAATTCCAATCCACCATATTTTCTAACCAATTGCCAAAGCGTCCTTCTCCTGTAGCTTTTGGTTTCCAATTAATGGTTTTATTTAATTCAACCATTCTCTCTTTAACCGCAGTGGTTTTAATGAACCATGCGTCTAAAGGATAGTAAATAATAGGTTTGTCGGTTCTCCAGCAATGTGGGTAGCTGTGTTCGTATTTTTCTACTTTAAAGGCCTGGCCGCGTTTTTTTAATTCTATTGAAATATCAACATTTACATCTTGATAATCTTTCTCATCGGTATAATTTTTTACAAATCGACCGCTGAAATCACCGGTTCCATCAATAAATTTTCCTTGTCTGTCAACTAAAGTTAAAATTCCTAAGTTGTTTTTTTGTCCCACTTTGTAATCATCTGCACCAAAAGCAGGTGCTGTGTGTACAATACCAGTCCCGTCTTCTGTTGTCACAAAATCACCACAAATTACCCGAAATGGTTTTGCATTGGGTGTTTGTTCAAGAATTTTTTCTACAGAATTTGATTCGAAAGACAATAATTGATCATAAACCAAGCCCTCCAATTCAGTGCCTTTATATAAACCTAGTACTTTGTAAGGAATGAGTTTAGTATCTGCTGAATAGCTTTCAAAATCAGCGTCTTCTGCTTCTGTTTTAAAATATTTAGAGAGTAAGTTCTCAGCTAAAATTACATGCTGTAATTCATGTGTGTAGGGATTATATGTTTTTACTAAACAGTAATTGATATTTGGCCCAACGGTCAACCCCAAATTAGAAGGCAGTGTCCAAGGAGTGGTAGTCCAAGCCATTAAATAAATGTTGTTGGTTGTCGGTTGTCGATTGTCGGCAATTAATAAATTCAATTGATTAACTAAATCTACTTTCTCTGACAGCTGACAGCTAACAGCTGACAGCTTGAAAAGCACCGTAGCACTCGTATCTTTTACATCCTTATAGCAACCTGGTTGGTTTAATTCGTGTGAACTTAGACCGGTTCCTGCAGCTGGACTATAAGGTTGAATAGAGACTGATTTATATAAATATCCTTTCGTGTGCAAGGTTTTTAAACACCACCAAAGACTTTCTATGTAATCGTTTTCGTAGGTTACATAAGGTTTAGAAAGATCAACCCAATAACCCATTTTAGTAGTAATTTCATCCCATTTGTCTTTAAAACGACCTACTGCTTCTCTACATTTTGCATTGTATTCTTCTACGGTAATTTTTTTACCGATGTCTTCTTTTGTAATGCCCAATTCTTTCTCCACACCAAGTTCAACAGGTAAGCCATGTGTATCCCAGCCCGCTTTTCGATTTACTTGAAAACCTTGCATGGTTTTGTATCGACACACCATATCCTTTAGCGTACGAGAAATTACATGGTGAATACCTGGCATTCCATTGGCCGATGGCGGTCCTTCATAGAAAACAAATGAGTTTTTCCCATCCCGGTTTTCGATACTTTTTTCAAAGGTTTTTTCTTCTTTCCAACGCGCTAGAATTTCAGTTTCGAGCGTTGGCATATGCAAATGCTTGGGTATGTAGTAATTATTATCAGACATATATTATCAATAAAATGTGGGCAAAGGTAAGGCTAATTCGTTAATTTGGTAATAAGGTGGTTGGATGTAGATTTTCTTACAACAATCAATTGGCCTTTTTAAATTAAAATTGGATATGATGTATTTACTCCTCGTCAAAATAAGCAATAATATGTTGCTTTAAAAGTAACTCTTGTTTTTGTAAGCTTTCGGCGGGAGGGTTTTCAACGAGTTTATAATGTGGCCAACCTTCTTTATCATGGCCATCGTATTCGTAATAACCACTTTGAGCCAATAGGGAGCAGGTGGCAATATGCATTAAATCTTGTTTTTGTTCTTTGGTAAATTCTTTTTTGGGCACATCGCCTAATTCATTAATGCCAATTAAATAAAGGATGGCTTCCATATCTGGTTTTTTATTAAACCGCTGGATAAACATTTCCTCAACTTGAGTCCACTTTTCTCTAAATTCAACTTCTTCTAATAAATTCATTTGGCAAAAATAAGGTGTTTAATTTTTTCATCTCTAATAAAAAAAGTAATTTTCAATTTTATATAAACTCCTAGCATTGAAAAAATATTTATTCATTCTATTCCTTTTTTGTAATTCTTCCTTGATGGCTCAATATGCTTTTGAACTGAAATTAGATTTTGCTATTCGAGTAAATAATAACGATGACTTATTCTCCATCAGTGGAACCTTGCTATCTGGACGAGTAGAAAAAGGAAAGACGTATTATGCCGAAGATGGTTCAAAAATAGAAGTAAACAATATCATTTCTCAAAAAACAGGCACCACAAGCCCTGTAGCGAATTCACCAGAAGGAGTTGCATTATCAATTACCTGCAAAAATTACAATGTAGAGCGTGGAGAAATATTAAAATGTGTTTCATCTAAATCGGCCTATTATGGAAACAACACTGGTTTTAACCCAGGAAAAATGAAGGAAGGTGAATTGTATTGCAAAATTAATGGTAGAATGTACACCTCATATCAAGTAAGCAAACCCGTTTTAATTAAAGACGTTGATGTATTGGATATGTTTTTTCAATCAGAGGACAAGTCCGTGATTTGGTTGCAACTCAATAATTTTTCAGAAATAAAAAGCATTCCTCACACCGCTAAATCAGATACCAGTGTGAAAGAACGTGCTTTTGTATGCAAAATAGCCTATTTACCAAATGGCTATAAACCATCTGATGGTGCCAATAATTATTCAGGCTTTGAAGATGTAAAAGGAAATGCTGGAATTGTGATTTTGTATTTAGATAAATACAATAAAAAAATTGGACTTTCTTTTTCGGGCATTTTAAGAGCAAATGCAAAAATGTTAAGTGAAAAACCCAATGCCGGTTTATTTTATATCACCGAAGGAAAAATAGATAATTTAAGTTGGGATGCGTTTTAATTATTAAGCAGAACTAAAATATTCTAGCACTCATTTTTAATTGAAATAATTAGTCATTTATCATGAACCATAAATAATTAACCATTATTTTTGCTAAATGATATTACCTGTTGTTGCATTTGGTCATCCTACATTACGCAAAGTTTGTGTACCCATCACTAAAGATTATCCAAATTTATCAGAAATAATAAGCAATATGTGGGAAACCATGTATCACACCAATGGCGTGGGCTTGGCAGCACCACAAATTAATCAAACTATTCGTTTATTTATTGTAGATACTGTTCAAATTGTAGAAGGTGCAGATGTAGATGAAAAAGAGGACTTTAAAGACGAAAAGCCTATAAAAAAAGTATTCATTAACCCTGAAATTATAGAATTAGCAGGCGATGATTGGAAGTATAACGAAGGCTGTTTAAGTATTCCAAAAGTGAGAGAGGATGTGATGCGTGCAGAAGAAGTAACATTAAAATATCAAGATGAAAATTTTGATTGCCATACTGAAACTTTTGATAGAATTACAGCGCGAGTAATTTTGCATGAATTTGATCATATTGAAGGAAAGCTTTTTATAGATTACCTCAATCCATTGAAAAAAAGAATGATTAAATCGAAGCTTGACGATATTAGCAAAGGCAGAGTAAGAGTTGATTACAGAATGTTATTTCCTAAAAAATAATTTTCTTTTCTATGCTGAAAAAAACAATGGAGGAATTGGAACGAATGAGTCCAGTGGAATTTAAACAAACCGAAAAATTGCCAATTGTTGTCGTGTTGGATGAAGTAAGAAGCATGCACAATGTAGGTTCTGTATTTCGTACATCGGACGGTTTTTTAATAGAGTCTATTTATTTATGTGGATTAACGCCACAGCCTCCACACAGAGATATTCAAAAAACAGCATTGGGTGCTACCGAAACCGTTGCTTGGAAACATGTAACTACTACGCAACAAGCCATTGATGAGTTAAAACAAAATGGATTTACTGTGATTGCCATTGAGCAAGTGCACAACAGTATTGCATTAAATCAATTTAAAATTGATAAATCAAAAAAATACGCCATCGTTTTCGGACATGAAGTAAATGGAGTGCAAGAAGAAATTATTAATCAATGTGATTTTTCTATCGAAATCCCTCAATTAGGAAGCAAACATTCCCTCAATATTTCGGTAAGCGCAGGCATGGTTATTTGGGAAATGGCTAAAGAATATTTGTGATTTATTTCCCAAAGTTTAAAAAATATATTCTTATAATCTAAGCAAAGGATTTATTTTCGTATTTCAAATCGGGCTTTTGTTTCAAAAATATTTTATACTAATTTTTCTTTGTCATTTCATTTGGATGAAAGGATTTGCACAATCTCGTCAGGCAGATTCATTGAAACTCAAACAAGAATTGTACTGGAAAATGTTAAAAGAAAAAGAAAAAAGAGCAAGAGAAATGGCCGCTTCAGGGCGTTATAAAGAAGCTGTGGTTGTTACTTATGACAGCAAAGGCAATATTATTGAAAGTAAAAAAGGAGGTAAAGTTGTAACGCAAACTATTACAGTTACTCAACCAATATTAAATAGGCCATTTAAAATTGATACTCTTGTTAAAGACTCTATTTATATTAAAGTTTTCAAATCAAAAAATCGCTTACAAGTATATCATAAAGGAAAGATTTTAACGGCATATACCTGTGTTTTTGGGCCAAATTGTGTTGGTCAAAAAATGCAAGAAGGAGATAGAAAAACACCTGAAGGCACTTTTACTATTTTGGATCGTAAGAAACACGATAAGTGGGATACTTTTATGTTATTAGATTATCCAAATGAAGAGTCAAAACGCTTTTTCGAAGAGGCAAAATCAAAAGGGTTGATATCCCCTGATGCTCGTATTGGAGGTTCGATTGGGATTCATGGAATTTGGGAAAATGGCGATAACGTGATAGACATGAAACACAATTGGACCGATGGTTGTTTGGGTTTAAAAAACAAAGACGTAAGGGAATTGTCAACCATTATTTTGCCAGGAATTACTAAAATATCAATTACTAAATAAAAAAAACGTTGAATATAAAAGTCTTTTTTAGCCTTTTGTATTCTTATTCAAATTCATTCGATTCTGGTTCTAATTATCAACTTAATTAAAACTGTATTTCATATCAACTTTCTACTGAAATTACTTGCTCTTCTACTTCTTCTTCATTAGAAAAACTAATCAATTCAATATAATCCAATACATTTTTTCGCCCTAATCGTTTTTCAGCGGAGGTTACAAAAACAGGTGGCAATACCTCCCAAAACTTCTTCATTTCATTTTTAAAAATAGATACATTTTTACTCACTTCTTTTTGAGTTTCTTTGTCTGCTTTGGTAAAAATTAATGCGAAAGGAATTTGTTTTTCACCTAATTTATTTATGATTTCTATGTCTTTTTTTTGAGGTTCATGTCTACTGTCAATGAGTACAAAAAGAGTTCGTAGATTTTCTCTTTTTTCTACATAATTCCAAATCATTTTAGTCCATGTTCCTCGTTGCGATTGCGAAACTTTGGCATAGCCATAACCAGGCAAATCAACCCAATACATGTTTTTATTAATCAAAAAATGATTAATCAGTTGAGTTTTACCTGGCGTAGAAGATGTTTTCGCCATGCTTTTTTTATTAGCTAGCATATTTATTAAAGATGATTTCCCTACATTACTTCTGCCGATAAATGCAACTTCGGGCATATCGGGTTTAGGACATTTGGTGATGTCGGTATTGCTAATAATAAACTCTGCTTTTACAATTTCCATTGTAGCAAAAATAGGATTTTTTTACCACAGAGAACATGGAGTTTTTAGCAAAAGTTTTTGCCAGAGAGATAACTGAGACAATTCCTATTATTAACCACAAAGTACACAGAGCTTTTTCACAGAGTTCGCAAAGAGCGTTCTAAAAATTAAGTGAGAAGTGCTATGTATGCCTGTAATTGTATACAAATAACTTACAACTATCTTATATCTTATAAATAATTCCTAACATCCAACATCTGACATCTGACATCTAATTCCTATCTTTGTAAACGTGGGAACAAATGTAGTGCCTGATATCAATTCGGGGTTAAGCAAGAAACAACAAGTAGAAGGCATGTTTGATGACATTGCCAAAAATTATGATTTTTTAAATCGTCTATTATCCTTTAGAATAGATGTTTTATGGAGAAAAAAAGTAATTAAAATGCTGAAACCATATCAGCCCAAACACATCTTGGATTTAGCTACAGGAACAGCCGATTTAGCAATAGAATTAGTGAACCTTAAACCTACACAAATTATTGGTGGCGATTTATCTGCTCAAATGTTGGCAGTTGGGCAAACAAAAATAGAAGCTAAAAAGTTAACTTCTGTGATTCAATTAGTAAAAACGGATGCTGAAAAAATGCCATTCAACGACAACCAATTTGATGCAATTACAATTGCATTTGGCGTTCGTAATTTTGAAAACCTTACAAAAGGATTGGCAGAAATGAATCGGGTTTTAAAGCCCGGTGGGCAATTATTTATTTTAGAATTTTCTAAGGTGAAAACATTCCCCATTAAACAATTTTACAACCTCTATTTCCGTTATATAACACCCACCATTGGGAAACTTTTCAGCAAAAGCAGTCAAGCCTATAGCTATTTGCCAAATTCTGTTGCTGTTTTTCCTGAAGGTGAAGAAATGTGTGTAATATTGCAAGAATCAGGATTTAAAAATACTTTATGCAAACCAGTAAGTTTTGGAATCGCTTCTATTTATCAGGCAGAAAAATAAGTTTATTTTTTTTGTTGCTTTTTGTTTGCACTCATTCATTTGCTCAAGATGAAAAAATGAATAATCTTGAACATGATAACAAGCTTTATTATTTTGGCATTTCAATTGGTATGAATGCTGCACAATATAAAATAAACCAGTCTAGCTATTTCTCTAAATTTGACACCATAAAAAATATTACACCCATTTGGAAACCTGGTTTTCAAGTAGGTATTTTAGGTAATTTGCGATTAAGCAGTTTTGTTGATTTGAGGGTAACACCTTTATTTGTTATTCGTGAGAAAGCAATCCGTTTTGATTATTTAAACGATTCTACATTAAATCATTCGGTAGAATCTGTGTTATTCAATTTACCCATTGAGTTTAAATTTAAATCGGAGAGACAAACCAACTTTAGATTTTATGTACTAGCAGGAGGTAAATTAGATTATGATTTTAATGCGAATGCGCGTTCAAAAAGACCCGATGAAATCATCAAATTCAAACCCGTAGATTTTGGATATAATTTAGGGTTAGGCTTCGAATTTTATTATCCTAATTTCATTTTTTCTCCAGAAATAAAAATTAGCAACGGCTTGGGTAATGTCCTTTTAAGAAATACCAATGAGGCTACTAATAAAGCACTTGATAGACTTTCTACAAGAATGGTTTACATTTCTTTTTTGATACAAGGATAAATTCAAAAAGTTGCCAGATGACAGATGTCTGTTGTCAGTTTTTTATATTGAAATAATAATTATTAAAGTATAAAAAATGCTACAATCATCATGCAATATTTATATGCTTTGTCCAAATGTCAATAAGTTATTGTCAGGGTCAAGCAAGGCAAATTCCTTTTGTCCCCATGGTTTTATTTCTAATTGTCCATTGGGGTGAATACTTATTTTATTATCAAGTAATGATTGATAAAGTTTGTCAATATTGTTTGTTCTAATATAAACTTGCCCATAGTTTTCTTTTGGGTCAAGTTTCTTAAAATCAAAAAAATGAATTTCTATTTTGTCTTTACCAACTATTAAATATTCATCATACTCTCCAATTAAAATAAAATCTAAATAGTTCGTATAAAATTCTTTCGTCAAAGATTTGTCACGCATTGGTAATTTTGGACAAATGTCTGTAAGCATCATTCTTAAATTTTTATGTCAGTTTTTGACTTTAATATCATTCTGCAAATGATTAAGAAGCTCAAAATTAAATTACCTCGAATCCAACATATGGAACCAATGCTTCAGGAATTTTTATTCCTTCAGAGGTTTGATTGTTTTCTAATAAACAAGCCATAATACGTGGCAATGCCAATGATGAACCATTGAGTGAATGCACTAATTGTGTTTTTCCATTTTCATCTTTGTAACGAACTTTTGCACGGTTCGTTTGAAAGGTTTCAAAATTAGAAACCGAACTTACTTCTAACCAACGTTGCTGCGCAGCGCTATAGACTTCAAAATCGTAAGTCAATGCAGAAGCAAAACTCATATCACCACCACAAAGACGTAAAATTCGATAAGGCATGTTCAAACTTTGAATTAATTTTTCAACATGCAAAACCATTTCATCCAATACGTCATACGATTTTGTTGGTAAGGCAAATTGCACTACTTCTACTTTATCAAATTGATGTAGTCGATTTAATCCTCGAACATCTTTTCCATAAGACCCAGCCTCACGTCGATAACATTGAGAAAATGCGGTCAACTTCAAAGGCAACTCATCCGCTTTCACTATCACATCTCTGTAAATATTAGTAACAGGAACTTCTGCTGTAGGAATCATGTAAAAATTATCTGCTGTGCAATGATACATTTGCCCTTCTTTATCTGGCAACTGCCCGGTTGCATAAGCAGAGTCTGCATTTACCATGTGTGGCACTTGATATTCGGTGTAACCGGCTGCCGTATTAAAATCCAAGAAATAATTAATTAAACCACGCTGCAAACGAGCTCCTTTATTAATATAAACAGGAAATCCTGCACCTGTAATTTTTGTTCCTAATTCGAAATCAATTAAATTTAATTTAGAACATAAATCCCAGTGAGGAACAGCGCCATCATACAATGCAGGAATATCATTTCCCATTCTCACTACTTCATTTTCTTCGGGTGTTTTTCCTACAGGTACTATTTCGGCTGGCAAATTTGGTAGCAATACCAATTCATCATGTTGTTGTTTTTCTAAATCTGCTAATTTTTCGCTTAATGTTTTTGTAAATTCTTTATAACCAGCTACATCCACTTTCATTTTCTCGGCACCCTCTTTATCTCCAGTAGCCATTAGCTTTCCTATTTCTTTTGAGGCTGCATTTATTTTCGATAAATATTCATCATTTTCAAATTGAATTTTACGACGCTCTTCATCGATTAATAATATAGAATCTACCAATGCTAGGTCCTTAAAATTTTTCACTTTCAATCTATTCTTCACAAAATCAGCATCACTTCTTAACAATTGAATATTTAACATTTTATCTTCTTATTTTGAATGACAAAAATACAAGATACTATTTAGTTTTTCTCTATTATTTGAAATCAATTTTATTTTGCCTTTCTTTGTAATTAAATAAAAAATAATGACTAAAAAAATAACCCTCTTAATTCTTTCATTTGTATTGTTTGCACCTTGTTTTGCACAAAAAAGCAAAGTAAAAAAATCAAAAGCTCAACACATAGAATTTAATTCTGGTGTAGAAGGTAGTATTTTACAATTTACTAAATTGATTAATGATGGTAAAACCATTGCCACCACACCCCGCTATACGCTATTTTTTAATGGTGGTGTAGATGTCAATTACAAAATAAGTAAATCATTTAAAGCCTATACAGGTTTGTACTTTAAAAACATTGGGCTTATAGATAAATATGGCGATTCATTGAAAATAAAAAGAAGAATGTATACCATTGGTGCTCCTTTAGGATTAAAAATCAACGTAAAAGAAAATTTAAAATTTAAAATTGGTGCCGATTTTAATTTAGTGTTTAATTACAAAGAAAAAGTTTTTCGTAACGGAGATAAAACAGCTAAATTCAATGAATTTTTTAGCAATAAAACGCCCCTCTTTTATCCTTCTATTTTTGCTGGTATAGTTGTTTACAAAATAAGTATAAGTGCGAACTATTACCCCTATAACTTCTTTAATACCAATTACAACCTTTATAACAAAATGGATGCAAAATTGTTGACCATTTCTGCAGGCATTCACTTAGATAATCAATCTAACAAAAAATCTAAAAAATAATAAACTATGAATTTATCTCTCAAAGGAAAAACGGCTCTTATTTGTGGAAGCACGCAAGGCATTGGTTTTGCAATTGCCAAAGAAATTGCACTATTGGGCGCAGATTGTATTTTAATGGCTCGAAACGAAGCTAGTTTACAAGACGCAAAAGCAAGTTTAGATTCATCAATGGGTCAAGTACATCAAATTCAAGTTGCGGATTTTGCTAACACCGAAAATGTAAAAAATGCCATTGCAGAAATATTAAAAAACAATGCGGTACATGTATTAGTTAATAATACAGGTGGTCCTCCAGCAGGTCCAATTGTAGATGCAAAAAACGAAGATTTCTTATCTGCTTTAAATTTACATTTAATCAACAACCATACCATTACCACGGCCGTTTTAGAAGGTATGAAACAAATTGGCTATGGTCGAGTGATCAATATAATTTCTACATCAGTAAAAATTCCATTGGCCAATTTAGGAGTAAGCAATACAACACGTTCAGCAGTGGCAGCTTGGGCAAAAACGATGGCTAACGAAGTAGCTAAATTTGGCATAACGGTGAACAATGTTTTGCCAGGCGCCACAGCAACCGTTCGTTTATCATCTATTATAGAAAATAAATCTAAAAAAACAAATGTAGAATTGAGCGAGGTAGAAGCTGAGATGTTACATGAAATACCAATGCGTAGATTCGGAAAAGCGGAGGAAATTGCAGCCATGGCCGCTTTCTTAGCCAGTCCTGCAGCAGGATATGTTACTGGCCAAAGCATTTGCGTAGATGGTGGTAGAACAGGCAGTATCTAAAAAAAGATTATTTTCTTAAAATTTAAACGACTGCATTTCGTACTTATTTATTGTTTAAAATCTTATTGTATTTTTCGTTGTCACTGAGTACTCGAATGGCTTCTACAACTTCTTCATCCTCTTTGAGTTGGTTTTGCAAACGACCTTTTGAGAAATAATATCGAGTGATGATTTCATCTTGTAAATGTCTTTTTATCGCATTTTTATTTTTCATTAAATCTGCTTTTTTATCGCTCATAATTGCTTTTTGCAAGACATCAAAATCTTGTTTTACACCTTCATAATAATTTTCTTTTTGCGCCATTTCTTTTAATTGCAAAAGAGTTTCTTCTGTTTTGGTTTTATAACTTATGTCTTTGCCGTCTAGCCATTTCAAAAAGTCATTGTAATCATCGTCCGATAATTTAAAATCATTGGCATTGGCAATACTAGGATGTTTAGATACATACAACGTAGCATAATCGAACGTGTATGATTTCATTATCATGGTTTCAATAATTTTCAATGATTCTTTGGCTTCTAATTTAATATCAGGATCTACACCCCCACCATCAAAAACATCTCTGCCATTTTTAGTTTTAAATTTTGTTTGCAATGAATCGGCAATTTTACCAACGCTTCCATCTTCATTTCGGTGGGTATAATCTAAAGCTTGAATGCATCGTCCGCTGGGTGTATAATATTTTGCGGTAGTAACTTTAAGTTTCGAATTGAAGGGCAAATTTCGAGTCGTTTGCACCAATCCCTTCCCATAACTTCTTTGCCCAATTACCACACCTCTATCTAAATCTTGCATAGTACCAGAAACAATTTCGGAAGCAGAAGCAGAATTTCGATTGATTAAAACAGCTAATGGCATTTTTTCATCCCACGGTGTTCCTGCCGTTTTATACGTTTTGTCCCACTCCTCATTTTTTCCTTTTGTAGAAACTACTAATTGATTACTATTGATAAATAAATTGCAAATATTAATCGCCTCATCCAACAAACCGCCCGGGTTAAAGCGCAAATCTATCACGACTCCTTTCATGGCAGGGTTTGTTTTTTTCAAACTATCTAATGCGTTTTTCATTAGTCCGCTACAACGTTCTGTAAATTGAGTTAATCGCACATAACCAAATTCATTGTTTTTTCCGATCATTCCAGCATAAGGCACACTGCTGATATTAATTTCTTCTCTCGTAATCACCTTCGAACTTTCTAGCCCAGTTATTGGATCTTTTATTTTTACTTTTAACGAAGTGTTTGGAGAACCTTTTAAAAATTTACTCACATCATCGATCTCTTTTCCTTTGGTACTTTTTCCATCTATTTCCAATAAAATATCACCCGCTTTTATGCCTGCTTTTATGGTTGGACTGTTTTCAAAAGGTTCATTTATAATCAATAAATCATCTTTTTTTCTAAGAGAACTTCCTATGCCGCCATATTTTCCTGTAGTTTGAAAACGATAATCTTCAATATCCTCTTCAGTAATATAATTTGTATACGGATCCAATTCATTCAACATTTCATCAATTCCTTTTTTCATCATTTTACCAGGTTGTACTGGATCCACATAATAGGTGTTTAATTCTTTAAACAAAGAAGTAAATATTTCCATGTTTTTACTAATTTCAAAATAAGAATCTGCAGCTTGTGTTTGTGCTGATGCATGGATAGACCCTAATGAAATAAAACCAATTGCAATATATTTATAAATATTTTTTAGCATAATGAAAATTATAGAAATGCAATTTAATACATAAATAAATGGATTGATAAATAATACCGCATTGAAGTGTTAAGGAAGCTATAAAAAATAATTAAGGCACAGGATCAAAACCATGACCACCCCAGGGGGCGCATCTACCAATCCGTTTTAATGCCAACCAAAATCCTTTAAATAGGCCATGTTTAATTAACGCTTGTTTGGCATATTCTGAACAAGTAGGCACATATCTGCATTTATTTGCCCCTAAAAAAGGAGATATTCCTAGCTGATATACTTTTATAATAAATAAAAGTACGCTCATAATGCCCTTGTTAATCAAATTCATATGAGCAAAAATAGTCTCTTTTTAAGAGAATATATATGTTGATCAAGTAACTACTAAAATAAAATATAATAAACAAAAAATTCGATTTTCATTATATTCAATTGAGTTATCAATTTTTTATATCGGCATTTACTTTTTTTGTATTGACAAATAGTACGAAGGTCTTTTTTATAAATACAAATGGTATAACTTTGAAATCTTTATGTCCTACTCTTTTTCTATTTATCAATCCATAAATGATTTGCCAGTCAATTGGAAAGAATTCTTGAATGAAAATGAAAAAGTATGCAACAGTATTGAAATTGTAGAAAAAGCGCATGTTGACAATATTCAAAACTACTATGTAGTTACCAAAGAAAATAATGAGATAGTTTATATGTCTTATTTTCAGCTACTCAATGTTACTCCAAAACATTTTAATATTTCAGATAAACCATTGCAAAAATTTGGCCTTTATCTGTTATTAAAAACCATAAAACCAACGATGTTGGTTGCAGGAAATTTGTTTAGGCATGATGTATTGTTTTTTCAAGTAGTAGATAAAAAAACTTCGCCTGAAAAAATTGCAGCTTACTATCAAGCAACCTTGGACCACATGATTAAGGAAACCGATGCTTCGGGTATTTTTTTAAAAGATGTTGAAAAAAATATTGCTCCCTATATTTTAAAAGACCTTTCCTACACGCCTTTGCAAGACGACATTTCGATGGAAATGAAAATTCCTTCAGACTGGACATCCATGTTGGACTATGAAAAAATGTTGAAACACAAATATGCTCAGCGGTATCGAAAAATAAAAAAAGCATTTCATGAGGTCACTATCAAAGAATTTACATTGCAAGATATTGAAGTGCACAAAACAGAAATTGTACATTTATACTTACAGGTTTCTAAAAAGCAGATAGTCAGTATGGGCATTATCAATGACCATTTTATTATTGAATTGAAAAAAGCATTAGAAAATAATTACAAAGTTTGTGGTTATTTTTTTGAAAATAAATTGGTGGCATTTTCATCTGCTATTGAGCATGATGGAGAATACGACATGAATTACATAGGCTTTAATTATGCGTTGAACAACCAACTCAATTTATATTTTAATATTCTTTTTCATTGTATTGAAATGGCAATTGCACATAAAAGTTCTAAGCTTATTTTAGGCAGAACTGCCATAGAAGCAAAGGCTATTGCAGGTTGTGCTCCCGATTATCGTTTTAGCTTTTATAAATTAAGAAACAATTTTGTGAATTGGTTTTTCAAAAAAATATCTTCTTATTTTCAAGAGCAACAAGGTGAAGCATGGAAAAACAGACATCCATTTAAGTCGGAATATTATGGAAATGCATAAAAACAAAATACCAAAATTGACTTAAAACTCACTAGGCCCTCAATATATTATTTAGAAATTGTAAGACTAGTAAAATTTGATACCTTCACTGAAATTGTACATTTATTTTCGTTATTCAATGTTGCCAGGGACTTTCAAAAGTATAAATGACAGTGTGTTTAGCGTTTATTTAAATTATTTTTTATAATTGGAGCTTGATTTTTTTATCTTTGTACAATGTTTAAACAACTTTCACTGTTTGATAGTCCTGTTGTTGCTAATGAAGCAATCAACGATTCATACACTGAAAATAAACCAATTAAAAATGTAGACACTTCAAAATTAGCTAAACTCTACTACTCTATAAGTGAAGTAGCTGAAATGTTTAGTGTCAATGCATCATTGCTTCGATATTGGGAAAAGGAGTTCCCAAACTTATTTACTCAACTTAAAAAAAATAAAAAAGGCGATCGTTTTTATACCAAAAAGGATGTAGATACTTTAAAAACGTTGTTTCATTTAATCAAAGAAAAAAAGATGACTTTAGATGGCGCAAGGGATTATTTGAAAAATAACAAACGAAAAGTAAAGGACAACAGAAG
This sequence comes from Bacteroidota bacterium, assembly GCA_947460795.1. Lineage (GTDB taxonomy): Bacteria > Bacteroidota > Bacteroidia > Chitinophagales > Chitinophagaceae > OLB11. The sequence goes on from CANHJA010000006.1 coordinate 15,496, forward strand.
TTTATTAGAAAATTTACAAAATATTCGAACGTTTTTAGTAGATTTGAAAAACAATATTCAATAGATAATATTCATGAAACATATTTTAATAATCGCATTTTTATTTATCTCTTTTCAAACGATAGCGCAAGATTTTGTGAGAGAAAAAGACCGAAAAACTGGCAAGGTTTTATTAAGAGGGCAAATGAAATTTGATGATTTGCAAGACGAAGCGGCTTACAATTGGTTTGGTGCAGGTGTTACTAAATACGAACCTAAAGAAGAGGCTATTGAAAATTTAAAAAAATACCACAAACCCTATAAATTTATTGTTTTTCTGGGCACTTGGTGTGAAGATTCTCAAGTAATCATACCGCAATTATACAAAGTGCTAACCCTTGCTGGGATTGATTTACATTCAGTTGAAATGTATGGTGTAAATAGAGATAAAGAAGCCTTGAATGCTGAAAGTAAATTATATAACATTACGCGGGTTCCAACCATTATTGTAATGCACCAATATAGAGAAGTTGGTAGAATAACAGAATCTGTTGCCTCTACAATTGAGGAAGACATATTGTCAATTATTGCCCCTGATTATCAAAAATTAGAACAAAAGAGATTGAATCGATTTAAATAATTTTCTCTATTAAAATTTCTAATACCTTTTTCATTTTTTCATTCATTTCTTGGTATGGCAATTCTTCATTTGCATTGTAGGTGATTAGTAAATGCATGCTTTTATTTTTATCGATTAATTGTTGCTTAAGTCCTACTTTATTTAGCCGATAACTTTCTTTCAATCTTCTACGGATCGTATTTCGTTTATTGGCTCGTTTAAATTTTCGCTTTGGAACAGAAGCAACCAATTTCAATGCTTCATCTGGATGAATTAATTCATCAAATAAAATATATTTGGCACTATACGGAAAAACAAAAAACGCTTTCCCTTGAAGGAAAAGCGTATCAATATTTTTTTTGCTCTTTAACCTCTCATTTTTAGAAAGTGAGAAAGGTTTTTTCATAATTAAATGATATTTAATACTATTTCAAACGACTTTCGTCAGAAACAGTTAATTTTTTACGACCTTTTCTACGACGAGCAGACAATACTCTTCTTCCTCCTGGAGTTTCCATACGGCTACGGAATCCATGAACTGATTTTCTACGACGACGATGGGGTTGGAATGTACGTTTCATACTATATAAATTTAATACTTAATTTTTTTTAAGGACTGCAAAAGTAATACTAAGTTTTTAAAAAAACAAATTTACTCGTATTTATATGCTACATAAGTTATTTTTGACGCCTTATTCGCAGGCATTGAAATCAACTCTTTATATAATGTAATCGTTAAAACGCCACTATTTAAGCTACCTGTACCATAATACTTATAAATTGCTGCCGTCAGTGGGAATTGTATATTTTGCTCCTTAATTGTGATTGCATTGCCTACGACACTTGCCGTTAATACTTCTACTAAAGAATCTCTAATAGAATATATTTTAACTCCAAACTTGTCATTCAATGCTTTTATACGTAAAGTATCGTCATTGTCGTTTGATGGAGGCGTATTGTTTATAAGTTCAACCCTTGCTGAACAAGCATAATAGGAATCAAATTTTTTATTGACCTTATACTGACAGCTGTCACCTTCATATCCTGCAGCACAAACACAATCTCCATCATTACAAGTTCCTCCATTATTACAAATTACATTGCGAGTTTTACATACATCTTGACTACATGAACTCATATAAAGAGATAATCCGAATGCCGCAAAAACAGAAATTATGGTAAGAAAAATTATTTTTTTCATGAATAAATGTTTAAGGTTGAGTAAATTTTGTAGCATTGTAAACACATGAATTTACTTGACCTGTGATTACATTTTTTTGTTCTATAAAAACAGTAATGTATTTCCCTTCAATTCTACCGTTTCCTGAAAACGTGTTGTCTCCTACAATTTGTGGCTCTATAATTATTTTTTCCAGATCAACTGTTGCTTTGATTGCCGTTCCTTGATTAAAAATATCATAAATTACGATTGCATTGGGCTTTTCGCCTGGAGCAATGATATTTGTAATTAAATCGGGTACAAGTCCATTACAACGATAAGATCCATCCCAAGTGCCTACAAACTTTTCATACATTTTATACTCACAATTTACGCCTTCATAACCTAAACCGCACTTACAACGACCATCTCTGCATACTCCATTGTTTTTGCAGATTAAATCTTTACATAAATCTTTTGTACATGCATTAAAAACAACGGCAAACGCCATTGAGAAAAATAATATGGATGTACTTAAAATAATCTTAAATCTTCTCATAGTTACAAGAATGAGTAACAAACTTACTTAAAAAATGTTCATTAATGAAATTAATTGTTAATAATAATTTTTTTGTGGCTTAAATATGCTTCCAACCTTGTGCAGAAATGTCAATTTTTACATTGCTATTGGTCAAAAACTTACGCCCCTCGCTGCTGTTTGTCATGTGTCCGATGATATTCAACAATTCACAATCCTTTACTTTTTCAAATTCGGTAGGTGAAATGGTAAATAGCAATTCATAATCTTCGCCACCATTCAAAGCGGCTGTTGTAGATGCAATGCCAAATTTTTGTGCATTCAACTTGGTTTCTTCGTGTATAGGTAATTTATCTTCATAAATAACACACCCTAATTCGCTTTGCTTACAAATATGTAAAATTTCAGAACTTAAGCCATCGCTGATATCAATCATGGAAGTAGGCATTAAGTTATTTTCTTTCATCCAATGGACCATGTTTTTACCTGCTTCAGGTTTCATAAAGCGTTCCAAAACATATTTTTGGTTTTCTAAATCGGGTTGAACCCCTGGATTTTCTAAATAAATTTTCTTTTCTCGTTCCAATAAAAGCAATCCCATGTAGGAAGCTCCCAAATCTCCGGTTACACATATTAAGTCGCCCTCTTTTGCCCCGCTTCTGGTTACAAATTTATTTTCTTCTACTTCGCCAATGGCCGTAATGCTTATTACCAATCCTTTTTGGGATGATGTGGTATCACCACCTATTAAATCTACCCCATAGCGTTCACAAGCTAAGTTTACCCCTTCATAAAATTCATCCAGTGCCTCTACACTGAAGCGGTTTGAGATAGCAATGCTCAAAGTAATTTGAGTTGGCTCGGCATTCATTGCATAAATATCGGAAAGGTTAACAATGACAGCTTTATACCCCAAATGTTTCAGTGGCATATACATCAAATCAAAATGAACTCCTTCTACCAACATATCGGTACTAATGACCATTTGTTTGCCAAATGTATCAATCACAGCAGCATCATCGCCAATGCTTAATAGCGTACTGGCGTTCTTAGTTTCATTTTCACGTGTTAAATGGTCTATCAAACCAAATTCTCCTAATGATGCAATTTCTGTTCTTTTTTCTTCCATGAAAATATTTATTTCAAGCAAATATAAATTTATTGTGTGGATGTGCCAATGATTTAATAAGCGATCCTTTATTTGTAAAACAATATTTTAACTCGTTGCAATCAGTTTAGAAACTTTTTTTACTATTCATCGAAAATTAAATACTTAAAACTACATTCGCATCATGAAAGTTACTGGTTTTACATTCATTAAAAATGCTATCAAATATGATTATCCTATTGTGGAAGCAATACAATCTATTTTACCATTGTGTGATGATTTTGTGGTAGCAGTTGGAAAATCAGACGATGATACATTGGCACTTATACAAAGTATTTCACCAGATAAAATAAAAATAATAGAAACTGTTTGGGATGAAACAAAACGAGTAGGTGGGCAAGTTTTAGCGATAGAAACCGACAAAGCTTTTCAAGCCATAACGAGCGATTCCGATTGGGCATTTTACATACAAGGGGATGAAGTTATTCATGAAAAATATCATGCTGTCATCAAAGAAAATATGTTGAAATACAAAGAGGAGCAAACCGTAGATGGCTTGTTATTTAAGTACCTACATTTTTATGGATCGTATGATTATGTAGTAGTTTCTTCCAATTTTTACAAACATGAAATTAGAGTCATTAAAAACAACAAAAAAATATACTCATATAGAGACGCACAAGGTTTTAGAAAAAATAATAATGAGAAACTACAAGTAAAATTAATAGATGCATATGTCTATCATTATGGTTGGGTAAAAGAACCCAAAGCGATGCAAGAAAAGCAAAAAACATTTCAAAAACTTTGGCATGATGATGAGTGGGTTGAACAAAATGTAGTTAAATCTGAAGAGTTTGATTATGAAAGCCATATTTCTGAGTTAGCTAAATTTAAGGATACACACCCCTTAGTTATGCTTCCTAGAATAGAAAAGAAATCCTGGAAATTTGAACATGACATTTCATTTAACAAACGAAAATTTAAAGATTATTGCAAAGCTTTTTTACTAAAGGGCTTTGGGATTGATTTAAATTATAAAAATTATAAAAAAATATAATATAATGAGCCGCGTGTTTTGTTGCTAGCAATGGAAGGTTGGGTTATAAGATGGAAGTTCTATTTTTCTATATCTATCCTGCATAAAGCTTTTCGAATCGCTTTTCAAGATTAAAGATTCATCATTAAAATTTAACCATTATTTTTGCGCTATGAAAAACAATTTCTTTTTATTCATTATCGCAACACTTTTATTTTCTTCTTGTGGAAGAGAAAACATTTTAACACAAAATCAATGGGGCGATATTTATAAAAAACATGGAATTGACTCAGCATGTTTTGAAATGATAGACAACACACATGATCAAGCTTTTATTTATAATTTAGAACGATGCAGTAGAAGAATGTCTCCAGCATCCACATTTAAAGTATTTTTATCTTTAGCAGCTTTGGAATCTAACGTGGCTTTAGACGAAAACATGATGATCCCTTGGAACAAAATACCTACAGGAAAACCAGAGTGGGACAAAGACATGACCATGCGCGAAGCATTAAAAGTGAGTAGCGAGCCCTATTTTAAAGAATTAGCAAAAAAAATGGGCGCTGTAGAAATGCAAAAATGGCTGGATACCATTCGTTATGGTAATAAAAGAATAGGGCAAGATATTGAGAGTTGTTGGGTAAACGACACCTTGTTAATTACTCCTGATGAGCAAGTTGGGTTTATGAAAAAATTATATTTCGACAAACTTCCTATGTCGCAACGAAGCCAGCGTATTGTGCGTAACATGCTTTTAGAAGAACAAACTGCAGAACATAAACTGTATTTTAAAACCGGCACGAAATTAAATGGCAATCAATCATTGGTTTGGTTGGTAGGTTTTATAGAACGTAAAGAAACTCAAAAAGGAGTGGTTACCAAAAAAGAGGAAACCAACAGCAGACCATACTTTTTTGCGATGAATTATGAAACAACATCTGATTCTCTTGCTTCAAGAGAAAAACGAATAGAAATTTTAAAGGATATTTTAAAGGAAAGACAGATTTTGAAATAGGCTCAAATAAGATATTCTTGTAATTATCTTACATAGCTAAAATAGATACCGAAATCCATCAAACAGAAAAAACATTTATTACATTTGTACGATAAAAATTATTTTTTATGACGCAAGAACAATTAGAACAAAATTTTCAGCAAAGAGTAGATGCAGAAATCAAAATTGAAGCTCGTGACTGGATGCCTGATGAATACCGAAAAACGTTGATTCGACAAATTTCTCAACATGCACACAGTGAAATTATTGGCATGTTACCTGAAGGAAATTGGATTACTCGTGCTCCTAATTTGCGTCGTAAATTAATTTTATTAGCCAAAGTTCAGGATGAGGCTGGTCATGGTTTATACCTTTATTCTGCAGCCGAAACATTAGGAATTTCAAGAGCAGAATTAAACGAACAGTTAAACTCTGGAAAAGCAAAATATTCGAGCATTTTTAATTATCCTACGCTTACTTGGGCCGACATTGGCGCAGTGGGTTGGTTAGTTGATGGTGCAGCAATCATGAATCAAGTAATGTTATGTAGAACTTCTTATGGGCCCTATGCAAGAGCAATGGTAAAAATATGTAAGGAAGAAAGTTTTCATCAGCGTCAAGGGTATGAATCTTTATTGGCATTAAGTAAAGGCACTCCAGAACAAAAAGCTATGTTACAAGATGCAGTTGATCGTTGGTGGTGGCCTTCTATTATGATGTTTGGCCCATCTGATTCTGAAAGCACAAATTCTGAAAAAAGTATGCTTTGGAAAATTAAACGCCAATCGAATGATGAATTGCGCCAACGATTTGTAGATGCTACTGTTGACCAAGCTAGAATTTTGGGAGTTACTCTTCCTGATCCTGATTTAAAATGGAATGAAGCACGTGGCCATTATGATTATGGAACCATACAATGGGATGAATTTTGGAATGTTGTAAAAGGCAACGGACCCTGTAACAAACAACGTCTTCGTGCACGTGTAAAAGCTTATGAAAATGGTGCTTGGGTTAGAGATGCTGCTACAGCAAATGCAGAAAAAAGAAAACGCAAAGTTGCTTAATAATACAAAAACCGATTCAATTGAATCGGTTTTTTTTATAATAAAAAAGAGCAAATAAGTGTATCCTCATTTGCTCTTTTGATAAGTAGATTTTAAATTTATTTTTTCATTGCATTTTCTATCTCTTCTGTAGTGATAGGGAAGTTCTTAAACAAATCGGTACAACCCGTTTTAGTTACCCATAAATTGTTTTCAATTCGGATTCCTATATTTTCTTTTTCAACATAAATACCTGGTTCAATAGTAAAAACCATGCCTTCTTTAATAGGAGTATTTCTGGTTCCAATATCATGCACATCTATTCCTAAATGATGTCCTAAACCGTGATAAAAATATTTGCGGCAAGCTTTATTGGCAGGGTCTTGATTTTTAATTTCTTCTTTAGTTAATAAACCAATAGCCAATAATTGCTTGTTCATTTCATCCTCTGCTTTTGCTGTTATTTCTAACCAAGTAATGCCAGGCTTCAATAGTTTTTTTGCATAATTATGAACATTTAAACAAGCATCATAAATTTCTTTTTGACGTTTTGTAAACTTTCCATTTACAGGAATGGTTCTAGTCATATCAGCACAATAATTTCCATATTCTGCACCAAAATCCATTAATATTAAATCGCCATTCTTACAAGCTTGATTATTGTCTACATAATGTAAAATACGTGCATTGTCTCCACTGGCAATAATACAACCATAGGCATGACGCGTGGCCCGGTTTCTCAAAAACTCATGGGTAACTTCTGCTTCAATTTCATGTTCATAAACACCCGGTTTTATAAATTTGCAAACTCTTAAAAAAGCTTTCAATGTGATGTTCACTGCTTCTTGCATCACCACAATTTCTTCTTTCGTTTTAATAGCCCGTAGCTCTTTCATAATTAAAGCCGCTCGATCGTATTTATGTAACGGATAATTTTTCATTATTTCTTTTACATACAACAAATCCATTCTTGGCAAACTTAAATCGGTTCTATCGTTCTCATTGCTGTCTAAATAAATCGTTTCAGCATGGTGTATCCAACTGTGCAATAATGCATCTAACTGATCTAAATAAATAACTGTTTTTATGCCCGAAATTTGAGTAGCTTGCTCTTTGCTTAATTTATGCCCTTCCCATTTTACCAACGTTTCATTTGGGCGAAGAATCACTAAAACCTCTTTATATGTTTTATCTAAATTATCAGGGTATAATATAACCATTGTTTTTTCTTGCACAATTCCACTCAGCCAAATAATATCTGAATTTTGTTTAAGATGATATTGTGCATCACTGTTTTCTGGCAAAATTGGATTTGCAGGAAAAATAGCAATTGAATTTGGTTTCATTTTTTTAATAAAACGAGCCCTATTTTGGGTAAATATTTTTGAATCTAATGATAAATATTTCATTTATTTAATTTTAGAGTACGAATGTACAATTATTATTATTTTTTATTTTTATAAAAATTTATAAACTCATCGTATCTCTAAATTTAACAGCCTGTCGACGTGAGATTTCAATTTCTTCACCACCATCTAATGTAACTTTTAAGCCACTATTCAACAAGCTATCAATTTTAGCAATTTTTTGCAGATTGATAATGTGTTTTCGATTCGCTCTAAAAAATACTTTTGCATCCAATCGTTCTTCCAATGAGTTAAGTGATTTTAATATCAAAGGCTTATTGGTACCAAAAAATACTTTTGCATAATTCCCTACACTTTCAAACAACCGAACTTCATTTAATTTTACAAACCAACAACGGTCGCCGTCTTTTACAAATACTTGATCGTCTTTACTCAATACATTTTTTTGAGTTTGATGGTCTTGTTCTATACCCTTTTTCACTTTTTGAATTGCTTCTGCTAATCGCCTTGCGTCTATAGGTTTTAATAAATAATCCAACGCATTGAAATCGAATGCCTTGATAGCAAATTCATTGTAGGCAGTTGTAAAAACAACTTTAGGTAAATATTCTAGTTCATTTAATAAATCAAAACCCGTTTTATCACCCGGCATTTGTATGTCTAAAAATATCAATTGAGGGTGCAACTCTTCAATTTTTTCTTTTGCATCAGAAACATTAATAGCTTCCTCGATTACATCAATTTCTGGAAAATCTTGTAAGATTTTTTTCAACTCATTACGAGCTAGGCGTTCGTCATCTACTATAATTGTTTTTATCATAAGTAATGAATTTAAAGAGGGATTTTTATTGTTAGTATTACCCAATTATTTTTTTCACAAATGCTCAGTTCCGCTTTATTATCATATAAATAATTCAATCGTTGTTGGCTTGCATGTAATCCAAAACCCAAGCTATTTTCATTCGTATTGATCGTTTTTAAATTACCTGTATTTTTTATTTGAATAATCACATATTCATTTTCTACAAAGGATTGAATGATAATTTCACCACCTTCTGACAACATGGAAATACCGTGTTTGATAGCATTTTCTACCAACGTTTGCAGCATCATTGTGGGCACTTTAATATGCAACGTATTTTCATTCATTTGTTTGCTGAAATGCAATCTTTCTTCAAATCTAATTTTTTCTAGATCTAAATAATCCTCCACCAATTTTAGTTCATTTTCTAAGGTATCCATCTCCTCTTGTTTTGAAATTGAATTGCGTAAAATATTTGAAATTTTAGTAATGGCCTCTCGAGCAAGCATTGGATTTTCATCAATCAATGCTCGTATACTATTCAATGAGTTAAAAATAAAATGGGGCTGTAAATTGGCTCTAATTGATTTAATCTCTAAATCTTTCATCAACGCTTCGCTTTTTAATTGATTGATTACAACTTGGCGATTTTTTTCGATATAATTCCAAATAAAATAAAGTGCATTCCAAATGGCAAATAATATTAATATGGAAATAAATGCCCCAACTAATTGTTGAAATTTTAATTGCTGAATAATCTCATTATAAAAAATAAACGAAAGGCTATAATAAACAATAGTAGAACAAATACTGAAAATAATAGATGCATAAAAAATATGTGCTATTAATTTTTCAGATTGCAATTTTATCCACTTTTTTTTTATTAAATAATTTCTATAAACATGCGTCAATAACATTCCAGCAATGCTAAATAGTAAATTAATGATGATGATTGAAAAACTAATTTCTTGAGTTAAAAAAGCAATATAAATATTAAAGAAGGCAAAAACAGTCCATCCTGTAATTTGAAAAACTGAATATTTTGAAATTTTTTGCACATTACAAATATAATTCAGCATTTTATATCAATTTATTAAAAATGATGAAAGGCTCTGATATTATATAAATGCATTTTAAATATTTTAACGTCAACTTATAAACATGATTGAATATATTTGTGCCTTATTATAAATTATGAAAAAATACATTGTTTTAATTGCTGCTTTAATGATCGCTATTGGCGTAGAAGCTCAAACTAATTCTTCTGCAACAAAAAAATCTTCTTTTTCAAAGCCTTCAAAAGACTATGTGATGATACAGGTTGGCTATGAAAACTGGACAAATGTTCCAGATAGTATTAAAATTGGTGGTTTTGGACGTGCAGCAAATGTTTATTTGTGTAATGAATTTCCAATTCAAAAATCGAATTTCAGTTTTGCTGCAGGTATAGGAGTTGCAACAAGTCATATATTTTTAAAAAATCAAGAAATTGTATTAAACGACACCGTTTCTACAATTCAATTTAAAGCAGAATCAGCTGATTATAAAAAATACAAATATGCTTCAACTTATTTAGAAGCTCCTTTTGAATTGCGCTATTTTGAAAACAAAGAAAATAAAAACACAGGATTTAAAGCAGCAATTGGTTTAAAAGTAGGCTCTGTTATTTCAGCACATACAAAGAGTAAACAAACCGTTAGCAACAAGCCTGTTGTAGAAAAAGTTAGCACAAAAAGATATATAGAATCTTATCGATATGCCGCAACTGCAAGAATTGGTTACGGGAATTTTTCTATTTATGGTCAATATGTTATTAATAATTTATTTAAAGTCGCTTCTGGCCCCGAAAACGTAAAACCATTCCAAGTAGGGATTTGTATTACTGGTTTGTAATTCTTTTATAACTCATTTTAAAAAGCAATTCTTTTTGAATTGCTTTTTTTTGTAATATTGATTATGGGAAAATTTGAAAATTCAATTTCTGTTAAGCTTCAAAAATGGATCAAAAAGCAAAAAATATTTTTTGTTTCTACTGCACCATTATCTGCTACAGGACACATTAATTGTTCACCCAAAGGCTTGGATTCATTTAGAATCATTGATGATAAAACGGTAGTTTACGAAGACTTAACAGGCAGTGGTGCAGAAACGATTGCACATGTAAACGAGAATAAACGCATTGTAATCATGTTTTGTGCTTTTGAGGGAGCCCCATTGATTGTTAGATTATATGGAGAAGGAGAAATTATCACAAAAAATGAAGAAGAGTTTTCAACCATTCAACAATTATTTACACCCCGTTCTGGCGTTCGAGCATATATCAAAATAAATTTAACTCGAGTTTCCGATTCTTGTGGCTACTCAGTTCCTCTATATGAATTTAAACAAGACCGTGATGTGTTAGACAAATGGTTTGATAGAAAAGGAGAGGATGGCCTTGTCCAATATCAAAAAGAAAATAATCAAATAAGTCTTGATGGTTTGAAAGCATTGGATTTTTGAGGCAATGCAGCACAAAAAGCCATTTTAAATAATTTATCGTTTTGTAAACCTGCTTTTTCTCTTGCAGCATTTTCTGAGATATTTAATTCAATTAGCCCTTTATAATAAAAATACATTTGAGCAAATTCAACCAATGTGAAATTTTGTTGCAAGTCGTTATTTAATTCTACCGAATGAAAATCCCTCATATTGGTTCGTAAATTTTTAGTTTGTTGTAAAAAAGAAAGAGGTGTTATTTCTTCCACACAAAAGCAGGAACTATTTTCTTCATGTAAAGGAACAATTTCCAAAGTACAGTTTGTAAAAACTATATTTTCATTTATCAAATCAATAATATACGGAAGCTCTTCATTACTTAACAGTTTGTCACTTACTTTTAATTGCACTTTTTCTCCTACAACTCCACTGAAGCGAAGTAAATCATTAAATTTTGAAAATGGAAAAAGCAACGTTGTTTCAGAAAAAATATTATTTATCCTGCATTTTACGTTTAAACTAACTAAATCACTTTCATCAAATATAATTTTTGAAGTGCTAAATGCATCTATCTTATATGCTGTTTTTGACAATGAGTTTTTCATTCTTTATAATTTGATACAAATATTTGCACGCAACTACGTAAAGAGATTACGTAGTTAAAAAGAATTTATTATATTTACATTATATGAAAAATAAAAATGCATCTGCTAGATACCGTTTAATAGATATACGAATAAATATGAAACAAAAAAATGTGCCGTCGTTGCAAGACTTGGTTGATTTTGTTTCAGAAAAAATAGGCGAAAAGGTTTCTGTATCAAGCATCCAAAAAGATATTTACGCAATGCGATATGATGAGTCTTTAGGATTTTTAGCTCCCATTGAATATGATAAATATAA
>CANHJA010000007.1 GCA_947460795.1 Bacteroidota bacterium
ACAATTAACATTGCCTGTTTCTCTACCCATCATTTTTGGAATTATTATTTTACAGGCTACTATCAAAGATCCAAACAGCACCTTGTCAATTTTTGGTAGTTTATTTCCTCTAACTTCTCCCATTGTAATGTTAGGCAGAATTCCTTACGGCGTTCCAACGTGGCAACTCATTTCGTCTATGCTTTTATTAATTGGAGGATTTATATTGATGACTTGGATAAGTGCAAAAATTTACAGAACAGGCATTTTAATGTATGGTAAAAAACCAACATTGAAAGAAATTATCAAATGGATCAGAAACAGTTAAGCGTTTGAAAGCTCGTCAACAATAAGTTTCCAAAAGATTTTTCTACAAACAAAAAATGATAGAAAACCAAAAGACAATAAAAATGTAACGATCGCAGCATTTTTTGCAGATGGTCGAGTTGAATTATATGGAGGACCCGCTTGATCCAATACTTGAAATATTGGACTTTCTGACAACAATTTAAATCGAGCATTTTGAAATGCAGAAGCGGTAGTCTCGTATAATTTTTCAAGTTCTTCTCGGGTTCTTAATAATTTTGCTTGCGGAATGCTGTTGGTGTATTTTACAGACAATTGATTGGCATCCTGAAAACCTGCAATTGCTCTTTCTACAGCATACAACTCATCTTTTAAAGAATCTCTCAATGTAGCAATTCTGCCTAAATCATTTCTAGGCTTTTCGGTCGTCATCGATATATATAAACTAGAAAGCTCTGTAAGGATATCCTCATTTATTTCTTTCGCTAAATCGGCATTGTATGCCTTAGAAACAATCGTTGTAAAATCGGTTTTTTCAGACTTGACTTCCACATTGGCTAGCAACAATCCTGCAGCTGCATATATTATCCCATTCGTATCGGTTGACTTAATTTTTACTTTACTTGAATAAAATGGTTGATGCGTATTGTAATCCTCAATAATCCATTCAGCAAGGGTTTTATATTTTTTGTTGTTGACTTTAGATTTTACAACTTTATGTGAAACCCGTTTACTTTTAACCAATTCTGTAATGTTGTAAATTTTATCATAGTCCGTTTTATCGGATATTCCAAACTGAGATTTGATCGCGTCAATTGGACTATTCCCTCCCGATTTATTAATTGACAAAGGGAAAATTTTAGAATATGCTTCAAACTTTTCTTTGTTTAGGCTAGTAAAAAATCCTAAAACAGAAGCAAGGATTGTACTTACTGCAAGCACTAAAATCAAATTAGATTTTAATGTATTTTTTAATTCTTGTAATGTATTTAAAGTTGCTGCCACAGTGTTTTATTATTTATTTTATTCCTAATGACTTACCGAGTAATATTAAAGTTGCTAAGCCAGTTAAAGCCGACATAGTACTAGCAAATACTTCGCTAAATTTAGTTTTGTTTTCTCTTTCAGGTTTTTTAGGAACGATTACAACAGATCCTGCTTTTACTTTTGGGAATTTATGTATAAATAAAAAATTAGACGTTTTCTTTATTCTACCATTTTGGTATTTAACGTTGATTCTACTTTTCCAAGGTCTTTCTCCAAATCCTCCTGCATTGCCAATATAATAATTAACATCTTGAAAATCTTTATCAAATTTAATATTTATTGTAGACTGCACCTCTCCTTTTACAGTCACAATATCATTCACTGTTGGCACAATAATAATATCGCTGTCTCTCAACGCTAAATCTGCTTTGAGGTTATTTTTTTTCAACGCCTCTGGCAAATCTATTACAATTGGCCCCACCCCTTTGCGTATTAATTTCGAACCTTCGGCATAGGCTGTTGGCAGTATCCCTCCAGCACGTTTTATTATAGAAGAAATTTTTTCGTTTTTATTCGTTAAAACATATTCACCAGGGTATGATACTTCTCCAATTATCTTAATTTTATCTTGAGGTAAAAACTCTACTTTTCTTCTGATATAAATTCTATCTAATGGCTGAATGGTAATATTTTCAGAAACTTCATCAATCTCCAAATTTGCATTTATAGAAACCGTTTTGATGTTTACTCCACTCTTATTAGAAATTGTATATTTATCTACCGAGTCTACAATATTTGAAATTTCAATTCTGCCATTTTCTGCATCTAAGGTTAATCCACCACATAAAAGCAAGGCATCTTTTAATTTCATATTCTTGTAATATGGTATTTTTCCTGGTTTGCGCACGTTACCAATCACATCGATTTGATATGTTTCTTCAAACATTTTTTCAGATAAAATTTTTATTCGATCACCAGGTTTCACAACAACATCATGCTCTTCTAAGTTGTTTAGATCTATTTTTATTCCGTTCGATTCTAATTGATTACTCCCCCTAAATAAAAATGCTTTTGGCATATAAGCTGAAGGGTTTAATCCACCTGCTCTTTCTATAATTTTAGATAATTTTTCACCGTCTTTTACTTCATAATCATCAGGATAATTAACGGCACCTTCAATTTTTATTACATTTTTTAACCCTTCATTGATTGGTTTAATGCTTACAACATCTCCATTGTTTAGAATAATATCATCATAACTTGTTGCATCAAAATATTGCTTTCCAGGAATGTCAATATATCGCTCTTCTTCATCTATAATTGTTTTGATGTGAATCAATGAATTTCTAGAACTCGAAGAAGCACCTCCACTGAAATAAATTAAATCTTTTAACCCCTCATCATCTGTCAATTGATAATACATAGGTCGTTTAAACATCCCTTCTGCTTTCACCAATTTATCATATACATCTACATAAATGTAGTCATTGTCTTCTAAATAAACTTCCTCTCTCGACTTCCCACTTTTTAAATATTGATATAAATCGATAACATCTACTGTTTTGCCGTCTCGTTTAATTTCAATTTTACGCATATTACCAATTTCCGTTAATCCTCCAGCTTTAAAAAGTGCATTCAAAGCTGTATTAAATGCAGAAATGGTTACCGTTCCTTGTTTTAATACTTCTCCTAAAATAGTCACTCGAATTGTTCTTACTTTTCCCATTTGAACATCAATGGTTGTATTCGAGGCTACTATTTTTCTGAATTGTGATTTTATCAAATTCGAGGCTGCATCCAAGGTTAAACCTTGTAGATAAATTTTACCTACCAATTTTGGAAATATAGAACCATCTTTTGCAATGGTATAATTTTGTTGCAATTCTGCTCCTCCCCAAAGTGAAATGACGATTTCATCGCCAGGCCCTAATCTATAATCCATTGGGGGTGCGGTGGATGATTTGTCAGACAAATCAAAAATATTATTATTCGAAAAGAAATTCGCCCCATACACTTTTTTAAAATTGATTTTGGGATTGGTTAATGAATCTTTTCTGATAGAATCTTTTACTGCTTTGATTGAGTCGGCTTTTGAAAACTCCATCGTGCTATTTAAATAACGCTGATAGTCAGGATCTGTTTTGTACAATTCTTGCAACTGGGCTTCTGGAGAGTTCATATCCTTTAGTTGATTCCGTATGGCTTCCTGATTTTGAATTGAATTTATATTTTGACTAGTTACATCATTTTTAGATTGATCTTTAGGCGTAGTATTGGATGAATTATTATTATCTCCTTTATCTTTTGAACTGGAAGTTGGAGTATAGGGCCCGTCATACGGATTTTGATAAGGATTTGTACTGTATGGATGATCATTATTTCCTACTTGCGCATTGGTTATCAATGGCAACAACAACAATAAACATATTATTAATTTTTTCATACTTCTTATAATCTTTCAAAAATAGTAAATATTATCTTAACTCCTTTCATTTAATGACACAAAAAGGCTGTTAAACTCATTCCATGTATTATCAACTACCTCTTTGGCCGATATGATGTTTTGCATCATCGATGAAACTTGTCCTATTTCTAATTCGCCGTCAACTAAATTGCCTTCAAACATCCCTTTTTTAGCCCTTGCTTTTCCTAAAATTTCTTTTAAAGATTCAATAGACTCACAATTATCTTCTGCACTTTTTACTTGATTGTAAAATTCATTTTTTAATAAACGAACCGGCGTCAATTTCTTTAACATCAATTCGGTATCCCCTTCTTTTGCGTCAAGAATGCTATTTTTGAAATTTAAATGACTTGATGCTTCGTGCGTACAAACAAATCGGCTACCCATTTGAACACCTTCTGCACCTAAAACCATTGCTGCCATCATAGCTCTTCCATCGCCAATGCCACCAGCTGCTATTAACGGAATATCTAACACATCTCTTACTGCAGGAATCAAACACATTGTGGTAGTTTCTTCTCTTCCATTATGTCCCCCTGCTTCAAATCCTTCCGCTACAACTGCATCCACGCCAGCATCTTGGCATTTCAATGCAAATTTAGAACTCGAAACAACGTGCGCTACTTTAATGCCATTGTCTTTTAATAATTTTGTCCAGGTTTTAGGATTTCCTGCTGAAGTAAAAACAATTGGAACTTGATATTGAATAATCAATTCCACATGTTTCTCAATATCAGGATATAATAATGGTAAATTAACTCCAAATGGTTTATCAGTGGCTTGTTTGCATTTTATTAAATGTTCTTCTAAAATACTTGGATACATACTTCCTGCACCTATTAATCCTAAACCGCCCGCATTGCTCACAGCAGATGCTAGTTTCCATCCAGAAGCCCAAATCATTCCACCTTGAATGATTGGATATTTTATTTGAAATAACTGTGTAATTCTATTCTCAAATGAATTTCTATCTGCCGAAAAATGTCCAAAATATTTCATTTGTTTTCTTTTTTAACGTAAATCAATTTCTGTATTATCACCAATATTTAAACTTTGGCTATTCCCTTTTATCATCGCATCGCTGCCTATTAAAGAGGAATGCAAAACTACTTTTTCCAATACTGAAAACGAACCAATTATAGAATCTGTAACCATCGAGTTTCGAATAATTGCATTTTCACCAATGGTCACATTTGGACCAATAATTGAATTTTCAATTTCACAATCTTTGGCAATACTTACCGGATGAATGATGATTGTATTGTCAAAAAAAGGAATTTCTTCAGAGGCATATTCTACTTTACTTAAAAGCGTTGCATTGGTTTCTAAAAGGGTCTCTTTTTTACCACAATCAAACCAATTATTGACATAAAAAACACCCATTTCAATGCCGTTTTTAACCATAGATTCTAAAATACTTGTCAAATGATATTCTTCATTAAATGAATGATTTTCTTTTTCTAAAATATCAAACATTTTTTTGGTTTCCATTATTTTATAAACACCCACTAAAGCTAAATTAGACATTGGTATTTTGGGCTTCTCTACAACTCCTTTCACAATCCCATCTATACTAATTTCAACTACACCAAATTCTCTAGGATCATCTACTTTTTTTACACCCAATAAAGATTGCTTACTTTCTAAAACTTCTTTTAAATCAAAATCGCAAATAGTATCTCCATAAACAATCAACATCTCTTCATTTTCTCCAATCAACTCTTTGGTTAAATATATTGCATGACCTGTTCCAGAACGCTCTTCTTGCACAATAAAACTGGCATTGATTTGAGGATAATTTTCCTCTACATAATTTTTTATTTTATCTCCCAAATAGCCAATTATAAAAATAAAATCATTATGGCCTGCTTCAATAAATTGATCAATTATAAAACTTAATATTGTTTTACCTGCCAAATGAATCAAAGGCTTCGGTTGAGTATATGTATGCGGTCGCAATTTTGCACCTGCTCCTGCTACAGGAATGACTATTTTCATTATTTTATTGAATGTTTATAGGAAACAAATTTATATCATTTATCTTTATCGCCTAAATAGAATTATAAACATGCAAGCGGATATAGAAATTTTTTCCCTGATACAAGACGAGTTTAACAGACAACAACATGGTTTAGAACTGATCGCATCTGAGAACTTTACAAGTGAACAAGTTATGAGAGCGATGGGAAATGTGATGACTAATAAATATGCAGAAGGATATCCTGGTAAACGATATTATGGTGGATGTGAAGTGGTAGACAAAAGTGAGCAACTTTGTATTGACAGAGCCAAAGCCATTTTTAATGTAGAATTTGCCAATGTGCAACCACACTCGGGAGCTCAAGCAAATGCAGCTGTTATGTTGGCTTTGTTAAAACCTGGCGACAAAATTTTAGGTCTTGATTTAAGTATGGGCGGCCATTTAACACATGGCAGTGCAGTTAATTTTTCCGGAAAATTATATCAACCTCTTTTTTATGGCGTACGAAAAGAAGATGGTTTGGTGGATTATGACATGATGGAAAAAATTGCTTTAGAAGAAAAACCGAAATTAATTATTTGTGGTGCTTCTGCTTACAGTAGAGATTGGGATTATGTTAGAGTTCGAGCGATAGCCAACAAAATAAATGCATTGGTACTTTGCGATATGTCGCACCCTGCAGGTTTAATAGCAAAAGGTTTATTAAATTCTCCTTTCGAACATTGTCATATTGTTACTTCCACCACACACAAAACACTGCGTGGTCCAAGAGGCGGAATTATTTTAATGAAAACTGATTTTGAAAATCCTATGGGACTTACAAATCCTAAAGGCGAAATTAGAATGATGAGCGATTTATTGAACTTAGCCGTTTTTCCTGGTACACAAGGAGGCCCTTTGGAGCATGTTATTGCGGCAAAAGCAGTTGCATTTCATGAAATTATGCAAGATGATTTTATGAGCTATTCAAAACAAGTGGTAGCCAATGCAAAAGCAATGGAAATTGCATTCAAAGAATTAAATTATGATATTATTTCTGGTGGAACAGACAATCATTTATTATTAATTGATTTGCGAAACAAAAATATTTCTGGCAAAAAAGCTGAAAACACGTTAGTAAAAGCGGATATCACCATCAATAAAAACATGGTTCCATTTGATGACAAGTCTCCATTTATTACCTCAGGTATTCGTGTTGGGGTTCCTGCAATCACAACTCGTGGATTAAAAGAAAATGACATGAAAACAGTTGTACATTGGATAGATTCAATATTAATGAATACAGAAAATGAACAAAATATAGCAAAAGTAAAAGGAGAAATAAATGAGTTTATGAATCAATTTACGTTGTATCCAAATTGGAAAATCTAGTTTTATTTTCTACAACTATTATATTTACTTATCAATATTGATTACAAAAACAGTCTTTAATTAAAGACTGTTTTTTATTATTTCATCCAATCTTGGTCTTATTCTACCTTGTTTCGATTTATTGAAAATCATACTGCCTTTATCAATTCCTTTGCGTAATATTTTTTGTTCTTCTTCGGGCAAATTGATAACATCCACACATTCTTTACTGCAACATCCTTGCATATTGGTTTTGCAAGAATCACATTGAATAAACAACAAATGACAAGCCTGATTTTCACAATTTACATGGGTATCACTCGGTTCGCCACATTGATGACAATTTGCAATCACATCTTCTGTAATGCGCTCCCCTCTGCGTTCATCAAATACAAAATTTTTACCGATAAACTTATTCTCAACGCCTTGTTCTTTGGCTGTTTGTGCATAATGAATGATACCGCCTTCAACGTGATAAACATTTTTAAACCCTTGATGTTTCATGTAAGCACTTGCTTTTTCACAACGTATTCCGCCTGTACAATACATCACAATATGTTTGTCTTTATTTTCTTTTAGCATATCCACTGCCATTGGCAATTGCTCTCTAAAGGTATCAGACGGAATTTCAATGGCATTTTGAAAATGTCCCACTTCATATTCATAATGATTGCGCATATCCACAACTACCACGTCTTCTTTCTCCACTAATTCATTGTATTCTTTCGCTTTTAAATAAATACCTGGTTTAGAGGCGTCAAATGTATGATCGTCCAAACCATCAGCTACAACCTTATCGCGTACTTTTATCTTCAATACAAAAAACGATTTACCATCGTCATCAACGGCAATATTTAAACGAAGATGCTCGAAAGCCTCAATAGATTTTAAGTAAATTTTAAAATTTTCTAAATTATAAGTAGGCACACTAATTTGAGCATTTATACCCTCTTTTGCCACATAAATTCGGCCAAATACAAGCAGTTTATTCAGCTGCCGGTAAAGCATATCTCTAAATTCTTTAGGATCTTCAATATTAAAATACTTATAAAACGAAATGGTGGTTCGAGGTTCGGTTTCCTCCATTAATTTTTTACGCAATTCTTCGTGCGAAATTCGATTGTGTAATACAGACATAATTTTTAGTTTAAGATCGCATGCAAGGCGAACAAATAATTAATTATAGGGCAAAAGTAAGCATTTCTATTGGGTAGATTGTTTGATATTTATCAGTTTTTGAAAATAATTTTTTGAATAAATTTATTCTTTCTATTTTTGACATTAAATGAAAACAAAAGAACATATTTCACCTTATGTAGACATAGATTTTGATGTTTTAGAGGAGCATGATTCTCCCTTTCAATTAATTGTTTGGAACGATGATGTAAACTCATTTGATTGGGTGATAGATACCTTAATAAAGGTTTGTGGACATGAGCCAGAGCAAGCAGAACAATGCACCTTGTTAATTCATTTTAAAGGGAAATGCAGTGTTAAAAATGGCGGCTACGACACCTTAAAATCAATGAAAGAAGCTATTATTGACCGAGGTATAAAGGCAACTGTTGAAGAAATGGCCTATTAATATTTCATGGCTGGTTATTATATATTAAATGAAAATTTGTATTTCCCTCCTGTTTCACAAGCAAACAAAGAGGGATTTTTAGCTTTTGGGGGCGATTTATCTACCGAAAGATTATTATTAGCCTATCGCTCGGGCATATTTCCTTGGTACAATGAAGACGAGCCCATTATTTGGTGGAGCCCCGACCCTAGATGTGTGCTTTTTACCAACAAATTACGCATTAGCAAAAGCATGCAGCAAGTGATAAAAAAAGGAACCTTTCGTTTTTCAATGAATGAGGCATTTGCACAAGTAATTAAATGCTGTCAGCAAACCAAACGAAAAGATGACAATGGCACTTGGCTAAATAATGAAATGATAGAAGCCTATAATAGCCTGCATCAAAAAGGATTTGCATACAGTGCAGAATGTTGGTTGGGAGATGAATTAGTAGGTGGCTTATATGGTATAAAACTTGAAAACGTATTTTGTGGGGAAAGTATGTTTAGCTTAAAAAGCAATGCAAGCAAATTTGCTTTTATTCATTTTGTCAACTATTTAAAGGTTGAAGGAATAGAAGTTGTTGATTGTCAAATTTCAAACCCGCATTTAGAAAGTTTGGGTGCCGAAATGATTCCAAGAAGTCAGTTTTTGAGTTATTTATAAGTATTTTTAGTAGAAACCAATTCAATTTCAGTACTTTCGTGGGGCAAAATGAGAATAAATTAAGTGTAAACATCTATTTTTTTGTTTTTTTTGAAAATATCACACTAATTATTTTTTACATATAAATTTTTATGTTACTTTTGCAATCCCAAAAATAAATTAAAGTAATGGCTCGTATTTGTCAAGTAACAGGAAAAACTCCATTGAAAGGAAACAAAGTTTCTTTTTCTAATAAAAAGAGTATTCGTCGATTTATGCCAAATCTACAAAAGAAACGTTTCTTTTTAGTAGAAGAAGATAAATGGATCGTTTTAAAATTAACAACAGACGCTATGCGTACTATTAATAAACAAGGTTTGTTCAACGTCGTAAAAAGATTACGTGCTGAAGGTCAAAAAATCTAAGTCCAAACAATAAAAAATAACTAAAATGGCAAAAAAAGGCAATAGAGTTCAAGTAATATTAGAATGTACAGAACACAAAGATTCAGGTTTACCTGGAACTAGTCGTTACATTACTCAAAAAAATAAAAAGAATACTCCTGAGCGTATTGAGTTGAAAAAACTTAATCCTATCATGAAAAAATATACAGTTCACAAAGAAATTAAATAATTAAACCATGGCAAAAGCAGCTTCAAAAAACTCGAAAATTAAAGATTTAAAAGCTTCAGCAGAAGCTAAAAACTGGACTAAAGTAATTCGTGCAGTTCGTAGCCCTAAAACTGGTGCCTATACTTTCAAAGAACAAATTGTTCATAAAGAAAAAGTGCAAGCTCATTTAGCTGGTAAATAATTTTCATTCATATGATTGAAAAGCTACTCTTTTGAGTAGCTTTTTTTATTTACACATATTACTTATTTAGTTTTCAAAATATTGGAACAAAAAAAAGAGTAGTTGATGAAACTACTCTTTTGTATTGAATGCTATTAATATTTTATAAATTCCCTCGAGCATCTTGCTCTAATTCTAATGCTTCAAACAATGCTTTAAAGTTGCCTTTACCAAAGCTTTTCGCACCTTTGCGTTGTATGATTTCAAAAAACATGGTTGGTCGATCTTCAACTGGCTTGGTAAAAATTTGAAGTAAATACCCTTCTTCATCTTTATCTATTAAAATACCTAAATCGCTCAATGGTTTTAAATCTTCATCTATTTTACCAACACGATCTAATACAGTTTCATAATAAGTAGCAGGTATTTTCAAGAATTCGACTCCTCTATTTTTCAAATCAGTAACTGTTTCAATAATATTATTGGTAGCTACCGCAATATGTTGAACACCCTCGCCTTCATAAAAATCTAAATATTCTTCTACCTGTGATCTCTTCTTCCCTTCTGCAGGTTCGTTGATTGGAAACTTTACATAACCATTTCCATTGCTCATCACTTTACTCATCAATGCCGAATATTCTGTTGAGATATCCTTGTCATCAAAGCTTAAAATATTTTTAAAACCCATTACATCTTCATAAAATTTAACCCATGGATTCATTTGATTCCAACCTACATTTCCTACACAATGGTCAACATATAATAACCCTGTAGGTTTTGGATTGTAATCGCTTTTCCACTCGATAAATCCTGGCATAAATGCACCTTGATAATTTTTACGTTCTACAAATACATGCACAACTTCTCCATAGGTATGAATTCCTGCCATACGAACTTCTCCATGCTCATCGGTTAAGGTTGTTGGTTCCATGTATGATTTTGCACCTCTGCTCATCGTTTCTTTGTATGATTGAAAAGCATCATCTACCCAAAGCGCCAAAACCTTTACGCCATCTCCATGTTTTTTATGATGCTCCGCAATTGGATGATTGGAATTTAATGGAGAGGTTAACACCAATCTCATTTTATTTTGTACTAAAACATACGATGTTCTATCTCGAACACCCGTTTCAGGACCTGCGTAGGCTAACGCTTGAAAGCCAAAAGCAGTTTTGTAATAATGCGCAGCTTGCTTTGCATTACCAACATATAATTCAATGTAATCGGTTCCGTTTAATGGTAAAAAGTCTGTCATGATAATCGTTTTAAATTAGTGATATTTAGTTTTTGGTTGGTTTGGTAGTTTATGTATTCGAAAATAATTGTTGATTTTATGTTGAATGAATTTAAAATAAGCAGAACAGATGCAATTGCGAACCGCGGTAAATTAGTCGATGATGTAAAATCAACAAATGTAAAATTTACTCTGCCCAACTCATTTCGTAGTGCTCATCTTGTATTTCTACAGCATAGTTTGTAAGATGCAATGGTCGGAAAGTATCTACCATTACGGCAAGCTCTGGAGTTTCTTTTTTACCAATGCTTTTTTCTACCGCTCCAGGATGTGGACCATGAGGAATTCCACTTGGATGCAACGTAATCATGCCTTTTTCAACGTGTTTGCGACTCATAAATTCACCGTCTACATAATATAAAACTTCATCACTGTCAATATTGCTATGATTATATGGAGCCGGTATTGAATCGGGATGATAATCATACAAACGAGGTACAAATGAACAAATCACGAAATCTTTACCATCAAATGTTTGATGAACGGGAGGAGGCTGATGCACACGCCCAGTAATTGGTTCGAAATCGTGGATAGAGAAAATATAAGGATATTCGTAACCATCCCAACCAACTACATCAAATGGATGAGTTCCGTATGTAATTGGATAAAGTAACCCTTTCTTTTTGGTGTAAATAATAAATTCACCAGTTTCGTCATGCGTTTGCAAATTTTGTGGCTTACGAATATCGCGCTCACAAAAAGGTGCATGTTCCATAAGTTGACCTTCTGTAGTTTTATATCTTTTTGGAAAACGAATTGGCCCAAAAGACTCTATAATAAACAAACGGTTTTCGGGTGTATCAAAGGTAATTTGATAAATCGTTCCTCTAGGAATAACTATATAATCACCATAAGAGAAAGGCAATTCACCATATTGAGTAAGTACTTTTCCGGTTCCTACATGAATGAAAATTACTTCATCGGCATCCGCATTTTTATAAAAATAGCCGGTCATGCTTTGTTGAGGAGCTGCTAAAGTAATATGGCAGTCATTGTTTACAAGCACTGGCTTTCTACTTTCTAAATAGTCGGCAACTGGTTTTATTTTGAAGCCTTGAAAACTTCTGTGTTTAAGAATATTTTGAGTTGCGATAACCGGATTGATATCTTTCGGCTCTTCCGAACGAATGATCATGGTTGGTGGATGAATATGATACAATAAAGAATAATTGTAACTGAATCCTTCTGTACTAAATAGTTGTTCGCTGTATAATCCACCATCCGGTTTTCTGAATTGAGTATGTCGCTTGTGTGGAATATTGCCTAACGAATAATAATGTGCCATCCTTTAGAATTATGAGTTTAGAACTAAGATTTTTAAAAGTTCTTAATTCGAATTTAAAATTTTTAATACTAGGCAAAAATATGGTTTTTAATTGAATAGAATGAAAATTTTAAGTCATGATAAATATCAGTTTGAATTTTTTTGTACTAGAAATGATTTGTATTTTTGTAATATGCGTAATATTAAAATCATTGAAGTAAAATCAGAAATAGGAGCAGGAACCCGTGGTGCAAGTTTAGGGATTGATGCCTTGAAAATAGCTGCCTTGGATTTCATGAGTAACTTTTTTGTGAATTTCCCAAGTGATAAAGTAGAAACTGAAAATGATTTGTTGTATGAACCAGTTGGAAATCCTTACGCAAAACGAATTAAAGGAATAAAAACAATTTATGAACGCGTAGCGTCTGCTGTAGAAACAAATTTAAAATCGGGTTTATTTCCGTTGGTTTTAGCTGGAGACCACAGCAGTGCAGGTGGTACCATTGCTGGTATAAAAATGGCAAAACCAAAAAGCAGATTAGGGATTGTTTGGATAGATGCACATGCAGATATGCACACTCCTTTCACTTCTCCAAGTGGCAATATGCATGGGATGCCTTTAGCCATTTCTCTGGGTGAAGACAATAAAGAAAGTCAAGTACATAACCCCGATGCAGAGACATTGAAACTTTGGAATGACTTGAAAAATATCGGTTCAATTTGTCCAAAAATTTTACCTGAAGACATCGTTTTCATCGCATTAAGAGATACTGAAAAAGAAGAAGATCATTTATTAAAAAAACATGGCATCAAAGTAATCCCTGTTTCTGAAGTTAGAAAAAAAGGCGTTGCGCATGTCGTTCGTCAAACTTTATTAAGTCTTCAACAATGTGATGATATTTATGTTTCATTTGATGTAGACAGTTTAGATAGCAGTATTTCTAGAGGAACAGGAACGCCTGTAGCCAATGGATTGAAAGAACGAGAAGCAGAAGATATTTTAGCATCCTTGATGCAAAATCATAAAATTTGTTGTTTTGAAATAACCGAAGTAAATCCAACATTAGATAAAGAAAATTTAATGGCAGAAATTGCCTTCAATATTTTACAACGCAGTGTGAATATTCTACTAATGAATTAGTGCATTGTATATTTCACTGATTTTTTTTCCAACACTTTCATAGCTGTACTTTTGTATGGCTTTTTTTGATATTTCGATCGCATTGTAATTCGATTTATTTTCGATTAACTCATTCATCGCATCTGCTAATTGTTGTATATTGTTTGACTCTACCAAAATGCCGTTTTCTTTTGAAATCAATTCAGGTATACCTCCTACATTAGTTGCAATTACAGGCACTCCACAACATAATGATTCTATGATAACACAGGGTGAATTTTCAATTTTACTATTTATAATTGTACAATCCCCTTTTTGAATAAAAGACGCAACTTGTGTGTATTCAACCTCACCTGTAAACTTTATTTTGTGTTTACTATTTATAAAATCTAAAATTAAACTATCAATGTAAGTTTGCTCCCCTCCTACAATTATTAACTCTATATTATTGTGTAGTTTCAGTATTTTTTCAAATGCTTGTAAAATTCCAATTACATTTTTATTTGAAGATAAATTAGAAATATGAACAAATTGAAAAATTGAATTATCCTTTTCGGCTTGGTGATAAAATAAATTCGTATTTACAACATTGTTAGCAACTTCTACTTTTACATCACACACTTCTTTTTTTATCCCTTCAGCTATAAATTTACTTACAGATATTAGCAATGTAGCACATTTAAAAACCTGTTTACAAGCAAGTTGATATACGTAACTTCTTTTTGAAAAACTATCATCGATTGTGTCGTTATATATTCCATAATGCTCTGTAACAACATAGGGTAAATTGTATATTTTTTTCCAAATAAACGCCACAATACCTGCATTCATTGCTACTTGAACATGTACTAAATCAATTTTATTCTTCAACTGTCTTCTTATTATTTGATGTATAAAATAATAATATAAAAAATCGACTAGTCTATTTTTCTTTTTTACATAAAAAATATGTTCGGTTAAATTTTCATTTACCTTGGCAACAGTAGTTTTTTCTACATCACAAAATAAAACATGTACCACGTCAATTTTACAATATTGTGAAGTAGCTATGGCTTGACGTTGCACAAAATCCCCTCGAAATTTATCAACTTCGTTCGGATACCAACTGCAAAGCCAAAGGATATGTTTCATTGTTTAATAGTGTGTGAAAATACAAACAAAATTGATTGTGTAGGATGCATTTTTTAAATTTATAAAACAGAATTGCATCAATACCGAAAATATTCGTGAAATTGCAAGCCTATACATGGTTACCATCCTAATATTTATATCTGTTGTATTTTTTTTGTGCTATGCAGCACTGATTTTTTATTACAGAAATGGCTGGACAAATATGCCAAATTTTATCCTCAACAAACAATATTTGCCTACAACAAAAGTTAGCATTGTAATTCCTGCAAGAAATGAAGAAAAAAATATCAAACATTTATTAAAGGATATTTTATCGCAATACTATCCCACTCATTTAATGGAAATTATTGTTGTAGACGATCATTCAACAGATCAAACCGCTCAAATTATACAGTCATTTCAAGGGGTCAAATACATTAATTTATCGGACCACCTGCATGGAGAAATTTTAAATGCTTATAAAAAGAAAGCCATTGAAACGGCTATTGCACAAAGCGAAGGTGAGTTGATTATCACTACTGATGCCGACTGTAGAATGGGTGCATATTGGTTATTGAGTTTGGTTCAATATTTTGAAAAATACAAACATCAATTTATTGCGGCGCCTGTTCAATTCTCCAATAATGGTTCTTTTTTTCAAACGTTTCAATCATTGGATTTTATAACTATGCAAGGCATAACCGGCGCAGTTGTAAACAATCAAAGTGGTACCATGTGTAATGGCGCCAATTTGGCCTACACCAAAAAAGCATTTCATGCAGTGGGTGGTTTTAAAGACATTGATGACATTGCCAGTGGAGATGATATGTTGTTGATGTATAAAATTGAACAAAAATATCCTGCACGAATTGGTTATTTAAAATGCCCCGAGGCTATTGTTACCACTGCTCCCATGCAGGATTTAAAAAGTTTTTTACAACAGCGTATTCGATGGGCTTCGAAGGCAACAAAATTTAAAGACAAGCGAATACAATTTGTATTGGGGTTGGTCTATTTTTTTAATTTGACATTTTTAATGCTGCAATTATTTTCATTGCAAAACAGCCAAAATTTATTTACTTTTTTTGGACTCCTTATTTTAAAAACGGCCATTGAAATGTATTTTTTAAAGCCTGTCTGTCATTTTTTTAAAAAAGAAAAAGAACTGTATCCTTTTTTTATTTTACAGTTTATACATATCCCCTACATTTTACTTTCAGGATTAATGGGACAATTTGGAAGCTACCGCTGGAAGGAAAGAATTGTAAAATAATTTTTAATGCTTATTTTTAAAGCTTAATAGAATGTCAAAAGAAAAAAACACTTCTCGATTTTGGAAACGCTTTCGTAAAAACAAAGCGGCAATTCTTGCGTTGTGTTTTATTTTTTTTAGCATTTTAATTGCCTTGTTTGCATATCCACTTTCTCCAGACAATACGCCGAATGCAAACAGGATGCTTGTGGAAATTAGTACTCAAAAACCAGGTTATACCTGTTTATTTTTAAAGAAAACCAAAAACCAAGTTGTTGAACCAAGCAATGCCATTCAATTTTTATTGTATGGAAAAGAAACGAATTATGATTTAATACCAATCAAGAGTTTCACATTAAACAGGGATTCCATTTTAGTCAATCATATCATAGACGATGAAACCAATGAACCTCTTTCATTTTCTTTACGCGATTTACAAATTAATACGACATTGAACAACAGTGAAATTGAAAAGCAACTCATCATAAAAAAAACATTTTGGTTGGGTACCGATCGATTTGGGAGAGACATGCTTTCTCGCTTATTCATTGGCACCCGAGTTAGTTTAGCCGTAGGTTTTATTGCCGTTATTTTATCGGTATTCATTGGTTTATTTTTAGGAGCAGTCAGTGGTTATTTTGGAGGTTGGGCAGACCAATTCATTACTTGGCTGATCAATGTTATTTGGGCAATTCCTACACTCTTGTTAGTTTTTGCCATTACGTTTGTTTTAGGCAAAGGATTTTGGCAAATATTCATTGCGATTGGTTTAACCATGTGGGTTGGCACTGCACGATTAATTCGCGGACAAGTGATGGCACTGAAAGAACTCGAATATATTCAAGTGGCAAAAACGATGGGTTATTCTTCTTTTCGAATTATTGTAAAACATATTTTACCCAATGTATTGGGCCCAACGATGGTGATGGCAGCAAGCAATTTTGCGACAGCCATTTTAATTGAAGCAGGATTGAGTTTTTTAGGGATTGGCGTTCAGCCGCCTGCATCCTCTTGGGGATTAATGATTAAAGAAAATTACAATTTCATTATTACCAATCGTCCCTTGTTGGCTATCATTCCTGGTATTGCCATTATGCTCATTGTACTTGCATTTAATATTTTAGGAAATGCCTTGCGAGATGCGTTGGATGTGAAAGGATAATTTCAATGTTATTATTATTCCTTATTTTCCAACCCTGCTTTGTATACTACCAGACATCTTTTTCTGGCAAAGTCATGTTCAACGATTGGTTTTGGATATGAAAAATCTTCAAATTCGGGGACCCATTTTTTGATATATTTTAAATCTTTATCAAATTTTTGCGTTTGCAAATAAGGATTAAAAACTCTAAAATAAGGAGCTGCATCACAACCACTTCCTGAAGCCCATTGCCACCCACCATTGTTTGAGGCAAGATCAAAATCATTTAATTTCAATGCAAAGTAAGATTCGCCCCAACGCCAATCGATTAATAAATGCTTGGTCAAAAATGACGCTACAATCATTCGCACCCTGTTGTGCATCCAGCCCGTTTCATTCAATTCCCTCATACCTGCATCCACAATTGGATAACCCGTTTTTCCATCACACCAAGCTTTAAATTCTTGCTCATTGTTTCTCCATTGAATATTGTCGTATTTTGATTTGAAAGAATGATTTATAACCGTTGGAAAGTGCCAAAGGATGGTTTGGTAAAAATCTCGCCAGATCAATTCATTCAAATATTTTTCATTTATCTGCAAAGCATTTTTAGCTAATTGACGAATGCTAATGGTTCCAAAACGAAGATGAACACTCATTTTCGTAGTGCCTTCGACGGATGGTATATCTCGCGTGTTGTGGTAATTGGAAATTATATTTTTATTACAATCGGTTGATGGAAATATTTTTCCTGTCGGCTCAAAACCCAATTCTTTTAAACTGGGAAAATGAAATGCATTGGTTTTAATAAAATGATTTGCAAAGTTTAGGGTTGGATATTCTTGTAGATCAGAGTCACTTAATTTCGCTTTCCATTTTTTACTATAAGGTGTAAAAACGGTGTAAGGCAACCCATCGTCTTTAACCACTTCACTTTTTTCAAATACAACATGGTCTTTGCATGTTATCCATTTAATTTGTTTTTTTTGCAAGAGCTGCTCAATGGCCGAATCTCTTTTTTGAGCATAGGGCTCATAATCATGGTTCAAATAAACCGCTTCTATTTCATATTCATTCATTAATTGCTCAAAGGCTTCTTGAGGCGTTGAGTGAAGTACTTTTAAAGAAGTTTGCTGTTTTAAGAGCATTGTTTGCATGTTCATTAATGCAGCATGAATAAACTCTACCCGAGCATCCTGTTTGGGCAATCCTTCTAAAATGGTTTTGTCAAAGATAAAGATGGGCAACACATTTGTGTGTGATTTTAAGGCTTTATATAAACCTGCATTGTCTTCCAATCGCAAATCTCTTCGGAACCAAAAAATAGAAATTTTCTCCATGTGTGCAATTTATAAATAATTAATCAGTATGCACATCAATTCTAGTTATCGTAGATTTTTTATGAAAAAGGACACATTCTAGCTTAAATCCGAATAAAAAATGCTTTTTTTGGGTATAATTTCGTTACTTTTGCACACTTAAAAATATTAAATGAAATTAACTCAGTTTACATACGATTTACCTTTAAACTTAATTGCTCAATATCCTTCAAAAAATAGAGATGAAAGCAAGTTGATGGTTGTTCATAAAGATACTGGTGTCATTGAGCACAAAATGTTCAAAGATGTATTGGATTATTTTGACGATAAAGATGTAATGATTGCAAACAATACGAAAGTATTTAATGCAAGATTATATGGTCGTAAAGAAAAAACGGGTGCTAAAATTGAGGTATTTTTATTAAGAGAGTTAAACAAACAAAATCGTTTATGGGATGTAATTGTTGAGCCTGCTCGTAAAATTCGTGTTGGTAACAAATTATATTTCGGAGAAGATAATTCATTGGTTGCTGAGGTAGTTGACAATACGACTTCAAGAGGCCGTACCATTCGATTTTTATTTGATGGGACCAACGAAGAATTGAAAGTTATTTTAGACAACATGGGAGAAACCCCGTTGCCTAAATACATAAAACGCGAGCCAGAAGATTCTGACAAAGAAAGATATCAAACGGTATATGCAAAAAAAGAAGGTGCTGTTGCAGCTCCAACTGCAGGATTGCATTTCAGTAGAGAGTTGATTAAACGTGCTGAAATTAAAGGAATTCGATTTGCTGAAGTAACCTTGCACACTGGTTTAGGTACATTTAGACCAATTGAAGTAGAAGATATTTCTAAACATAAAATGGATGCTGAGTATTATGAAGTAGATGATTATGCTTGCAAAATTGTAAACAAAGCGAAAGATGAAGGTCGTAGAATTTGTGCAATTGGCACTACATCTGTTCGTGCTTTAGAATCTTCTATTACTACAACGGGTATGTTGAAACCATCTGAAGGTTGGACAAATATTTTTATTCATCCGCCATATGATTTTTCATTAACGAATTCATTAATTACTAATTTTCATCTTCCAAAAACAAGTTTGTTGATCATGGTTTCTGCATTTATGGGACATGAGTTAACAATGGAAGCATACAAGCAAGCCATTAAAAATAAATATCGTTTCTTTAGTTATGGCGATGCGATGTTGATCATCTAACTGTTATTTTAGAAAAAAGAATTTAAAAACTGCTCAAAATATTGAGCAGTTTTTTTTTATACATACTGGAATTAAAATCAAATTAATTGGTTTTAAAAAAAAGTTTAAAATAATTCAATATTCTTTGCGAAATATTTTTATTTATTGTTTTTGTTAACCTATATTTGCCGCGGAGAAATGGCAGAGTGGTCGATTGCGACAGTCTTGAAAACTGTTGACTGTAACAGGTCCGGGGGTTCGAATCCCTCTTTCTCCGCCAAGATATCAAAGCCCTGTAAATACTCATTTACAGGGCTTTTTCTTTACACAATCGTTTTTAAATACTCATTGGGTAATTGCATGCATGCCGAGCAACATACATGCTAATGCTATTAAAACATATGTTCATAAATGGATTGAATTTACATAGGAACTACGAAGGAAATATCCTTCGTAGAGCGGGTGCGGTGAGTTTTTATATTTATTTATTCAAAGGAGGATTTAAAATATAAATTGCAATATGCTCCAAAGCTTCTGCTTCTCTTTTGGTTTCGCATACTTCAATTTTAATTGAACATTTATTTTTAAGAAAGTCAACTACTTTGTGTCTATCGCTAAACATTTCTTTCTTTATCATTTTTCTTACTAAAGTATGTGTTGATTCATGTTTTAAATCAGTACCAAATCTGATATGAAACTTATTAGTATTGCCAATATATAACAGTTCTTTACTTTCGTTATAAATCATGTAAACACCCATAACATCTTTCAAAGAAGCTACTTGATCAAATGAAATAAATTCACTTGCATTCAGTTTTTCAAACTTGCTCGATAATAATTGGATCTTTTTGTTCAAATATTTATTTTTAATTTAACTAACGGTTGGTGTCTCACCAAATGAAAAATATATATGGAGGTTGATTTATCATCTGTGATTATGTGTCAGTGGGGTTGCTTAGGCATACTCTAATGCAAGTTTTGGCTTGTGTGCTGGTTTGTGAGACTTACAAATTTTTATGACTGCTACATTGGCTGAAATTTATTCTATAACTCTATCAAATATTCCAATTACACTAAAGGTCTTTTCATTCATTGCATTTGGATCAATTACAATGTCATGATATGAATTGTCAAATGATTTTGGTTTAAGAAATATTTTTTCATGTTGCCAACTTTCTTCGTTGACAGTTTTTTGACTATAATAT
This sequence comes from Bacteroidota bacterium, assembly GCA_947460795.1. Taxonomy (GTDB): domain Bacteria; phylum Bacteroidota; class Bacteroidia; order Chitinophagales; family Chitinophagaceae; genus OLB11. Next base: position 20,976 of record CANHJA010000007.1, read on the forward strand.
TCTTTGAATGTATAACAAGAACCATAATCTAAATCTTGATGGTCGTAATACTCAGCAATGACCATTAAGCCATTTCTACTGCCACCAGTATACCTTTTAAACAAAGCTATTTGTCCATCCTGTACTATTTTGTTCATGGAGTTGCCAATTATTTTACAAGCAAAATGGTCTTGTGTAATTTTTACGCCATTAGGAACTAAAATAAATTTTTCTTCAGGGAGACTCTCATTAAATATAAATTCTCCTGCAGCCACTTTTAAAGAGTATAATGGCACACTATTTTCAAAAGGAATTAATTTAATTTCTTTTGACTCAGCTATATCAATTATTGGGTTTTTATTTTCCTTAAATAAATGAATATGCTTTATAAAATAATTTCGTAAATTTTCATCACACACATAAATGTAACAACCAAGTATGCCTCTGAGCATAATAGTTTTATAAATATTTACTACATAGTCTTTCAGTATTGCATTATCTTTTATAGTTGCAGTTCCATTTCTATCTTTATAATTTTCTTTGACTATCTCTATTTCTTTTGATATTGGATTATATATTATTTCGGGGCCAAAAATTATTGCTGCATAATTGAGGTCGTAACCTTGAGTGGTATGAATACAACCTACCTCTTTTGCATCAATATCAGAATTAATATAATCAATTGCAGTTGAGTTCCATTTTAGTTTAATATTTTCTATTTGAATATCATACGCTTTAGGATCTTTCTGACTTATCCATGGCCAGGCATAACCAGCAATGAATCTTGAAAGTTGATATTTTTTGTTCTTTTCTCTAAGTTCATTCACGAAATCAGAAAAATTCTCAAAAAGTAGCAAGTCATAATTTGTATCGTTGTATTTGAACTCTTTATTCTTGAAAGTATTGTCTAATAAATTATTCACAAAATCAACAAATCCATTGCCTCCTTTTACCCTGAACTGTGAATGCAATTTTACATTTATTGAGTTAGATGCATTTTTTAAGTTTTCAAAATCAACAGCATCAACATCAGATGGTTTTATAGACTGTTTAGCATCGTAAAAATATAATACTTTATTTGATCTTAATTGAGTCCAAGCTAATTCCGAAGTATTTAGTTTGTCAAGTTTTAGTGCGTTGCAAACCCTGTCATAAATTGCGAAGTATGGGCCAAGATTAACTCTTTTTCTCAAACGATGAGATTCGTCTACAAATAGAATATCATATGATTCATATTCCAGATCTGATGGACCAATAACAAGATTAGAATTTAAACCACTAATGTTTCGAAAAACCTTTTTAATCGTTTTTCTAAAAGAACCCATTGATATAACCAAACCCATTTTAGGATTTGGAAACTTTATTTTTAATTGTTTTACCTTATCTAGAAATTCTTTTTCGTCTTCACCGAATTCTCTGAAATTAAAATCTTCATCAGAAGTTAGCATTAACTTAAAAAGAAAAATAGCTAGTATAGTTTTGCCTGTTCCTGCACCACCTTCTACTAATACTGTTTTTTTATTTTCAGAAAGAAGTGCGTCAATAATTAGCATTAAATTTTTTCTTTGATCAGCAGATAAAGTTTTATAAGGCGAATACTTAAACAAGTCGCTATTTGAGATATGATCTAAACTATGTTGGGCAATTCCTTTACTTATAAGTCCATTCCAAATTTCTTTAAACATATCCCAATAAAACTCATCTCTTTGGTAATAAGAGTGATTTACCAATCCTAAATTCCCATTTAATAATTTGTATTTTCCATCTGCGTGAAGGTATTTTATTAAATTGGATTCAATATCTAACGTTACCGATTTGTTGAATTTTCTACTGGAAATTAAATGAGCTTCTTGTAAATGACTTTTACTTGGTGTTTGCAAATGTGTGAAAATTCGAGAATTAGTATCAATGGTTTCACCAACATAGGCTTGACTTATACCATTGTTATTTAAAATATATACTACAGGCCAATTTTCGCTTACAAAATATTGTGATTGAATAGAATTCAATCCATTATTATTGAACGCTATTTTATTTATTTCAAAATCTTGGTTATAATTCATCGTACTTTTTTGATGTTCCCTTTGCTTTATCTACAGGATATTTCTCTCCATTTGTTTTGATTTTATCCAAGACAATTTCTTTAATATCGAATCCATATTTCTGAGCTAGTAAAAAGGCAAATGAAAAAATATCGGCAAGTTCCTCTTTTACTTTTTCTGCATTTGCATCCTCTGCTTTCTTCCAAAGAAATAATTCTAAAAGTTCAGCCGATTCTATACTTATAGCCAATGCTAAATCTTTTGGATTATGAAATTGCTCCCAATCTCTTTCATTCCTAAATTTTATTAATTCATTTATAATTATTTCTATATCTGACATAATATTAATTTTGATAAAATAGTTGCGCTAATTTTACAGCCTCTTCTTGTTCAAAACGTAACGTAAATTCTATCTTCCCGTTATTATTTTGAAGACCTGAAAGTTTTTCTTTATTGTCCATTAGCTTTTTCATTGCTTTCATTCAGTTTATTTTCCATATTCGATTACTCGATAAAAATATGAAAATTTTATGATTTATAATGCGATGTGTATAAATTAATTAAATCCTCTTGCAATCCTCTTTTTGTTTTAAAAATACTTCTCTCTATTATTCATATTTTTTACTAAATTTACTCTTCAATATGAAAACAACGCTTTTAATTGCTTTAGTGAGCACGTCCATATTCGTAAGTTGTGGCAATGATAATACACACAAGGGGAAACCGATTGTAATGGGTGACCCTTCAACGATCGTAACGGAAGTGGATAGTCAATATTTAAAAAATTTTACGGATGATATTTCTCCTGTAAATAAAAAATCGTCAGAAGGTGCCATTACCAAAATGATGGTTCAAGTGGATAGTGCGAATGCTTCAAAAAAAATTAATGCCGAAAATGTAGCGGTTAAACCAATGAATGGGTTTACAATTAATTTTAATGAATGTGTGGTTGTTTTTGATGGGATGTTGGCACATGCGCTCAATAATAATCAAGATGAGCGAACGTTAAATAGCGTATCCTATGTAAAAGATGGTGGTGAACTATTTAATATGAACCTAGAAATTAAAGGGTTGAACGAGATTCGAGTTGAAGAAAGAATCATCACTAAAGTGTCTATTTCCAACGAAGAAAACACCTATATTTTAAATGATTTGCATAAATTTATAAGTCCATGGTATAATTTAGCTGGCAAGGAAAATCGATTTGTTTCTATTAGTAATAACAGTGTAGAGTTTTTCCCTTTTGATAAAGCAAAATTGAAAAATGCATTTGATAGAGAATTGCGTAAAAAGAAAATAGTAAATTCTGAAATCAATGCGATTCTCAAAAAAATTGAAAAAGTGGGTAGCTATTCTGACGAACCATGTAAAATTACTATTGCCAGTGTGCAATGGAGAATATTTGGTTTAAAAGATGGAAAAAAGATTCAAAAACTGATTCAATTTGACAATCCTCTATAAAACGTATTCAATTAAAAAAGGTTGACTTCTTTCACAAAGTCAACCTTTTTTTTATTTTGTACAAGGACTAACGAATAAGAATAATACTTCCTTTTGCAACTTTTGGCGAAATAATTCCTTTATCGTTACATTGATATTGTAAAATATAAAAATACGTATCGCTATTTTGATCTTTTCCTTTAAATGTGCCGTCCCAACCTTTGTTGATATCGCTGGTAGAAAATACGACTTGACCATATCGATTATAAATTCTAAATTCTCCTAAAATAACACCTCCCCCACGTTCAATAATCGTATAGACATCATTGCGTAAATCACCATTTGGAGTAAATGCATCAGGCATAAACAATTGGCAGCAAAGTTCTTGTTCAAGTTGAATTTGAGAGGCCGTAATGCAGTTATTGGCATCAGTAACAACCACATTGTATACACCAGTTGCTAAACCGATGGCAGTTTGTGCTGTTTGAATAGGGTTCGTATTCGTCCATTCATAAGCATAAAAACCTGAATTGCCCCCTGAAGCAAACGCTGCTATGGTTCCATCTTTTTTATTAATACAAGTGGCTATTGTAGGCACTAAATCTACCGTGAGTAAGGAATCAGGTTGTTTTACTTCTAGTTGAATAGAATCTAAACAACCACGTGCGTCTGCAGTATAAAATTGATATATGCCAGCATACAAGGAGTCAAATTCTGGAAAATTTTGAGGGGTCCCATTTCCTGTTAAATACAGATATGGTGGTGTGCCACCAGAAGATAATAAATGAATTTTTCCATTATTTTGATATTTGCACAATACATCTTCTAACAATGTATTGTTGAGCGTTACTTTGGTTGGCTCCCCTACAGTTACTGTTGTGCTTGCCGTGCAATTAAAAGCATCTGTAGCCACTATGGTGTATGTATTGGCATGCAACCCAGTTGGGTTATTGGATGTAGGATTGCCATTTGTTGTGTAGGTGAAACTGTTGGAACCTCCATTTGCATTGCAATTGATTGCTCCTGTAGA
>CANHJA010000008.1 GCA_947460795.1 Bacteroidota bacterium
ATTCAGTATCATATTCTGATACAAATAATGTTAAGGTGAATGGCACTTTATTCAATTCAAATAAGTTTATAATATTAAATATTTGGGCTACTTCATGTGGATCATGTATTGCTGAATTTCCTGAAATAGATTCATTATATAAACTTTCACTTAAAACTAAAAATATTCAACTTTTAACAGCTTGTATTCTTCAAAACCAAAATTACAAAATGCCCTATAAATTAGTAAAAAATAAAAATTTTTCATTCCCAGTCTTTACAATTAAAAATTGGGATATTGTTCAAAAATTTTATACAATGGATGGTGTACCTGTTACATTTGTAATAAAAGATAATAAAGTTTTATTTAGAGGAAGTTTATTAGATTCGTGGGAAGAAATTTTAAAACTAGCTTCTATTTATTAATAGAGGCTAGTTTTTTTTCAACTATCGATTGGTTTATCACCTATCTCTAAGGAGAATACAAATGACTTTATTACAAATTATTTAAGCAATTAATATGAAAATGTTGGCAATTTACTCAATATTGTTTTTGAGCTGTGCTGTAAATAGCAAAACTGTTATAGGTTCATACAAAAGTGAAGTACCTTCCTTTTTAAATAATTTATTTACAACGAATTGTTATTTAAAAAATCTTTCAATTGAATTATTCAAAGATTCAACTTTTAAATATAATAGTTGTGCTCAAGTATCAGAAGGGAATTGGTGGGTTGTAGAAGACACATTATTTATGAAATGTCAATCAATAAAATTTATTGAAGAAAAATTTAATAATGACCCACAATATACTAAAGGGCTCATTTGCTATAGTGAAGTAGAATATTTTTTAATTAAAAATAATAAATTAAAATCTACAATTACTGTTAATAAAAAGAAATGTAGTATCACACTTTCTAAAGAGAATAATTAGATATTTTCATATAACAAAAATCCGAATCTTTAAAACTTCGGATTTTTACTTCAAAACCACATCCTCAATATTCAAAACGATAATTCTCCATAATTTAGAGATTATTACTACTTTTGTGCGACGCAACAATTGAGTTGTTATTTTTTTCTACGAATTTTTCTAGTATAAAAAAAACTAAAAAAAAATAAATATGGCATCATCCACTTGGTTTAAACGAATAAAGCAAAATATTTTAACCTCTACTAAAGAGAAAAAAGAGGTACCTGATGGGCTTTGGGTACAATGTCCAGGATGTAAAAAAACATCTACAATCACTGAATTGAAAGAAAGCCTTTGGGTTTGTCCTACTTGCAATCATCATAATAGAATAGATGCGGCAGAATATTTTGAAATATTTTACGATAAAGGAACCGTATCCTTATTGTTTGAAAACATTGTATCCTATGACAAATTGGGCTTTGTGGATTTAAAACCCTACAAAAACAGAATTGTAGAAGCTCAAAAATCGACAGGGTTAAAAGATGCTATGACCGTGGCTGTGGGTGAAATAAACGGACAAAAAATGGTTACAGCTTGTATGAATTTCCAATTTATTGGAGGAAGTATGGGCAGTGTAGTAGGCGAAAAAATTGCCCGTGGAATAGATTATGCCATAGCGCATAAATTGCCGTTTATGATTATCTCAAAATCAGGAGGTGCTCGTATGATGGAAAGTGCTTTTTCCTTGATGCAAATGGCAAAAACATCTGCAAAATTAACTCAATTAGCAAAAGCAAAATTGCCGTATATTTCATTTATGACAGACCCTACAACGGGTGGTGTAACCGCCTCTTATGCTATGTTGGGTGATTTAAATATTGCCGAACCCAATGCACTGATTGGTTTTGCCGGTCCAAGGGTAATCAAAGAAACCATAAAAAAAGAATTGCCAGAAGGTTTTCAACGTTCAGAATTTTTATTAGAACATGGCTTCTTAGATTTTATTGTAGACAGAAAAGAATTGAAACAAAAATTAGCTGATTTGATATTTTATTTTCAACATTAATAAAATGAATTCAAAAAAATACCGACTTATTAAAAGTCGGTATTTTTTTATCCTTCAAACTTTTCTTCAAATAAATCCTGCATAAAATCGGTTGCAAATGAAGATTCATATGTTTTGTGCTTGTATATATTTTTTGTAGGAAGGTATTCATAATCTTTAGCCATCGTTTCATGATGATTGGCTAAATACTCAATCCCATCCAATATTAAATCAACATCTTCATTGCTCATAGTTGGGTGAATAGAAAGTCGAATCCAACCTGGACGAACAAATAAATTTCCTCGATTTAGTTTTTCTACGATTTCATTTGATTGTTCTTGATTAATATTTAATAAATAATGCCCATACGTGCCAGCACAAGCGCATCCACCTCGAACTTGAATGCCAAAATAATCATTTAATAATTTTACGCCTAAATTAAAATGTAAGTCAGTAATGTAAAAAGAAACCGCCCCAATTCGATGTTCCAAATTGCCAGCCAAAATATGTAAATTTTCAATCTTTTTTAAACGGGTAAAAACTTTTTCTAACAATTCTTCTTCTCGTTTAAGCATATTTTCTACGCCCATTTCTTTTTTAAGTTTGAAGCACAATGCTGTTTTGATGCCTTGTAAAAATGCCGGCGTTCCACCATCTTCTCTTTCCTCAATATTATCTGTGTATTGATGAAATTTCCATGGAGTCGTAAATTTTACAGTGCCACCACCCGAATTATCAGGAATGGTATTTTTGTATAAACATTTGTTCATCACCAAAATGCCGGAAGTACCGGGCCCTCCTAAAAATTTATGTGGTGAAATAAAAACAACATCTAATTGTTGTGATTCTTTGGCAGGATGCATATCAATGTGCACATACGGACCAGAACAAGCAAAATCTACAAAACAAAATCCACCCGCTTGATGTATCATTTCTGCCATTAAATAATATGGCGTCATTACACCGGTAACATTTGAAGCGGCCGTAATAGAAGCAATTTTTAATTTTCTATCTTGGTATTTGTCAATTAATTCTTGAAAATGAATTAAATCTACTTCGCCTGTAGCGTTTGGGTTAATAATTTCTACATCTGCTATGGTTTCAAGCCATGATGTATGATTCGAATGGTGCTCCATGTGGGTAACAAATACAATGGGTCTGTCTTCGGGTTTTATATCTGCTACACAATTATATTTATGCAATTGTTCAGGAATTCTTAAACCCAACATTCGTTGTAATTTATTGATTCCACCAGTCATTCCCGAGCCTTCAAAAATTAAAATATCGTCCTCACTTGCATTAATTTCTCTTTTGATAAATTGTTTCGCTTCGTGATAGGCTTTGGTCATTAAGGTGCCTGTTATCGAAGTTTCGGTGTGCGTATTTCCACAAAAAGGAAACACTTTTTCGTTGATTACTTTTTCTAATGGTGCATATATACGGCCACTTGCAACCCAGTCGGCATACAACATTTTTTTCTCTCCAAAAGGAGTTATAAATGTTTGATTGATGCCTATGGTTTGATCTCTAAACAATTTAAAATGGTTTTCTAACATGTTGTTCCTCGAATTTGTGCGTGTGAAATTACAATCTATTCATAAGTTATACAAATTGCTTTAATAATAGGCTATTCGCATGCCATTCTTTAAACTACATTTTTGTATGCCTTTATTTTATTTTACATTTGCCATTCTATCATGAAGGAAATATCCAATCGCTCTGCCACTTTTAATTATGCTATTGAACAAAAGTTCACAGCAGGCATGGTTTTGTTTGGAACAGAAATAAAAGCGCTTCGACAAGGAAAAGCGAATTTTAATGACAGTTATTGCCTCGTTGATAAAGGTGAAATGATGATTAAAAGCTTGCATATAGCAGAATATTCATTTGGTACGACTAACAATCATGTTGCCCTTCGGGATCGTAAATTATTATTGACCAAAAAGGAACTCAAAAAAATCATTTCTAAAATAAAAGAAAAAGGATACACTATTATTCCATTGCGAATTTTTATGAGTGAAAGTGGCTATGCAAAAATTGATATTGCTTTGGCTAAAGGTAAAAAAATGCACGATAAACGAGATAGCATAAAAGCGAAAGACGCGGAAAGAGATTTAAAAAGAACCTTGAATTATTAGTCATCGTTTTTAACTGATTACATCAACGCATCTGCTATAAATTTAGATACAAACAAAAATCCCAAGAAAAAATCTTGGGATTATATTTTATAAAGTCAAACAAGCCTGTCAACGGACAACCGCCAACATTTTTAGAATGGTAAATCATCTGCAATTTCAGCACCAGGCATTACACTTGCATTTTGAACAGGTGCAGCTTGTGTTGGAGCAGCGTAAGCTTGTTGTTGAGGTGCAGCAGCTTGTGATCCTGCAGCAACTTTTTCTAAACGCCATGCTTCTAAAGAATTAAAATATTGAGTGATATTTTTGTTTGGATTAAACCACTCACGACCACGTAAATTAAATGAAACTTTCATTTCTTCACCTATTGTGTATGAATCTAATAAGCCACATTTATCTTGGCTTAATTGAAAATTAATTGCTTGAGGATATTGTGTAGTTGTATCTGTCATGATAACGAACTCACGTTTTGCATATTTTTCACTTACTTGTTGAGTTTCGAATTTTGCTTTCAAAGTGCCGACTACTTCAAATGATGCCATAGTTTTAAAATTTATTTGTAATTTAATGGTACGAAGTTAATCCTTATTTGTAATTTTATGCAAATTGCAGCATGAAAATTTTCAACAGATTTCTTCTTCTTTCCCTTTTAATTTTAACGAGTTGCAAAACCCATTTTGTAGCAACTTCTCACGATAAGCAGCTTTATAAAATCACGTCAAACAATCAAAAAGATACCCTTTCTGAAATCGAAAAATATTTAAAACCCTTTAGAGACAGTTTATACCTTACTATGAATGAAGTAATTGGTGAGGCAATGGGCGATTTCATAAAAGAAAAACCAAGTGGTAGTTTGGGTAATTTAGTGGTGGATGCGATGTTCGCTGATGATGGATGCCAGATGACGGATGGCAGGAAAGTTAGTGGGGCTCTAACAAACCCTGGTGGATTGCGTATTCATCAAATTCCAAAAGGGACAATAACCAAAGGGAAAATATTTGAGTTGCTGCCTTTCGAAAATGAATTAGTCATTGTAGAAGTCAATGGAAAAATACTGAAACAATGGATGGAGTTGATTAAAAACAATGGTGGTTGGCCAATTACAGGAGACATCACAATGCTTTTAAGAGGTTTATCAAACTATCAGGATGATGCTACTTATTATATTGCTACAAACGATTACGTTGCTAATGGTGGTGATAATTGTAGTTTTTTAATTCCTTGTAAAAAATATTCAACAGGAAAAACGATACGATCATTGGTCATTGCTTTTATTCAAAAAAGTAAAATTATTGTTCCCAACAAAACAAATTCATTTCCCCAACTTGGAGAATAAAAAATATTAAAATGCAAAACCCGACATCTGAAATCCGACATCTGAAATCATCTAGAAGGTCATTTATAAAGCAAGCAACACTCGCCACAACAGGATTTATTTTAGCCAATAATTTTGATGCCATTGCTAACACCGAGCATCAAACATCGAACATTGAACTAACCGTTCTTCATACCAATGATGTGCACAGTCGTTTAGATCCATTTCCTATGGATGGCAGTAAATATCAAGGTTTGGGAGGTGTAATCGCGCGTGAAAAAATCATTCGATCCATTAGAAATGAAGTAAAAAATTTGTTGTTGTTAGATGCTGGTGATATGTTTCAAGGAACTCCTTATTTTAATTTTTTTAAAGGAGAGCCTGAAATGAAAGTAATGAGCATGCTCAAATACGATGCTGCAACCCTTGGCAATCATGATTTCGACAATGGCATTGATGGTTTAGTAAAACAAATGCACCATGCTGATTTTCCAATAGTAAATTGCAATTATGATTTTAAAGGAACCGCTTTAGAAACCTTAATCCCGCCTTATACGATTATTAAAAGAGGAAAACTTAAAATTGGCATTTTAGGTGTAGGCATCGATCCAAAAGGATTGATACCAGATAGATTGTGTAGTGGTATTGTGTATAACGATCCAATTGTTTGTGCTAATGAAATTGCCAGCCACTTAAAAACCACCAAAAAATGTGATTATGTAATTTGTCTTTCTCATTTAGGTTTTGAATATAAAGACAATAAAATTTCGGATAAAATATTGGCCAAAGAAACCGAAAATATAGACATGATATTGGGTGGACATACCCATACTTTTTTGGATGAACCGGTAATGGTAAAAAATCGAAATAAACAAGAAATTATTATAAATCAAGTGGGTTGGGCAGGCATTTACCTAGGTCGGATAAATATTTATTTTGATAATAAAAAGCGCTACGACTGCATTTCAAAAAATACTGTCATAGAAGTGAAAGAAACAAGAGGTTAAAAATTTTTTTTTTCAACAAAAAATTACCACTTTCGTTGTCCGTTAGAAAAATAGTTATAAACACTATCTGAATAAAAAAAACGCAAAAAAATATTATTTAATCATAAAGAATAAAAAAGGATAAAAGAAATGACAAAAACCTTTGATAAAATATGGGAGAATTGTTTGAAGGTAATAAAGGATAATATTAGCTGGCAGTCTTATAAAACATGGTTTGAGCCAATTAAACCAGTAGCATTAGAAGACAATGTTTTGGTAATAGAAGTTCCAAGTCAATTTTTTTACGAATGGTTAGAAGAACATTACGTAGAATTAATTGCAAAAACAATTAAAAGAGAGTTAGGCAAGAATGCACAATTAGAGTATAGAATTTTAATGGAAAACCAAACCAAGAAAAATCCTGCTTCTATTCGTGTAGCTGCAAGTACACAACAACAAACAAAATTATCGAATAATTATGTAGACGTACAATTAGGAAATGAGTCGGGCATTAAAAACCCATTTGTTATTCCTGGTTTAAAGCGTTCGCAAATAGATCCACAATTAAATCCAAACAATACCTTTGAAAATTTTGTAGAAGGAGAGTGCAACCGTTTAGCACGAAGTGCTGGTATGGCTGTTGCACAAAAACCGGGTGGAACTTCATTTAATCCTTTGGTTCTTTACAGTAACTCTGGATTAGGAAAAACACACTTAATTCAAGCAATTGGCAATGAAACAAAAAGAGTACATCCTAACAAAACTGTTTTGTATGTCAGTGCGGAAAAATTTATTCATCAATTTATTGAGCATTCTCGTAACAACGAAATCAATGACTTCATTAATTTCTACCAATTAATAGATGTATTAATCATTGATGACATTCATTATTTTGCACCTGCAATAAAATCACAAGATGCATTTTTCTCTATTTTTAATCATTTGCATCAAAATGGTAAGCAATTGATTTTGACGAGCGATAAGCCGCCAAAAGATTTAGATGGCATGCAGGAGCGTTTATTATCTCGTTTCCGTTGGGGGTTGAGTGCTGATTTACAAGCTCCTGATTTTGAAACACGCATGGCTATTTTAGAGCATAAAATGCGCAACGATGGTTTAGAATTACCTGTAGAAGTGGTAAAATACTTAGCTTACAATGTTCAAAACAATGTGCGTGAAATGGAAGGTGCATTAATTTCATTATTGGCTCACTCTTCTTTAGTGAAAAAAGAAATTGATTTAGATTTAGCGAAAAAGGTATTGCGAAATATCGTTAAAACTTCTTCAAAAGAAATTACGATTGACACGATTCAAAAAATGGTGTGCGATTACTACGAAATAGGTTACGATAAATTACAAGCAAAAACACGCAAACGTGAAATTGTTCAAGCTCGTCAAATATCGATGTTCTTAGCAAAACAATTTACAAAGAACTCATTGAAAACTATTGGAGATCATTTTGGAGGAAGAGACCACACAACTGTTATTCATAGTTGTCAAACAGTAAAAGACTTGATGGATACCGATACGATGATACGCGAACAAGTAAAAGAATTACAACAAAAAGTGCAATTAGCAGCTATCTAACTGTAAGATGATATTATAAAAAAGGCGTTGAAAATTTTCAACGCCTTTTTTTATGGTTGGTATTTTAAAATATTATTCAATGCGTTTAATTCGAGCACCTAAGGCTTGTAATCGCGTGTCAATATTTTCGTATCCACGATCGATTTGTTCAATATTTTGAATGATACTTTTACCTTCTGACGAAAGTGCTGCTATCAATAAAGCAAGCCCTGCTCTGATATCTGGTGAAACCATGGTATTGCCTCTTAATTTTGTTTGTTTATCCAAACCAACTACGACAGCTCTGTGTGGATCACACAAAACAATTTGTGCACCCATATCAATTAATTTATCGGTAAAAAACAACCGACTTTCAAACATTTTTTGATGAAACAAAACGGTTCCTTTTGCTTGTGTGGCAACCACTAACGCAATGCTCAATAAATCGGGTGTAAAACCTGGCCAAGGATGATCGTAAATGGTTAAAATATCACCTCCTATAAATCGATTGATTTTATAATGCTGTTGTGCAGGAATCAAAATATCATCATTGATAATTTCCATTTGTATGCCAAGTCGTTGAAAAGTATCTGGTATGCAACCTAAATATTTCACATTGCAATTTTTTATTTTAATAGAACCACCTGTCATCGCTGCCAATCCTATGAAAGAACCTACTTCAATCATATCTGCTAATATTGTATGCTCACAACCTTTCAGGCTATCTACATCCACACCTTCAACCGTTAATAAATTAGAACCAATACCTGAAATTTTAGCTCCCATTCGGTTTAGTATTCTGCATAATTGTTGCAAATAGGGTTCGCAGGCAGCGTTGTAAATACGCGTTTTTCCTTTTGCTACAATCGCAGCCATTAAAATATTTGCGGTACCTGTAACAGATGGTTCGTCCAATAACATATAGGTACCTACTAATTCTTTAGCTTCTAATTGAAAAAAGTGCTCTTCATCATTGTAATGATAATTTACACCCAGTTTTTCAAAACCCAATATATGTGTATCTAAACGACGACGACCAATTTTATCGCCACCAGGTTGAGGAATATAGGCTTTTTTGAAACGAGCTAAAAATGGCCCAGCCAACATTACTGCTCCTCTTAACTTGCCTGATTTTTTTTTGTATTCGGGGCTGATTAAATATTCGAGGTTAATATTGTCTGCTAAAAATGAATATGAATTTGAAGAAAGTCGTTCTACAATGACACCTAAATCTTGTACCAATTCTATCAATGTTCGAACATCCAATATATCGGGTATATTGTGTATTGTAACTTTTTCTTTGGTTAATAATGTAGAGGCAATAATTTGCAATGCTTCATTTTTTGCTCCTTGGGGTGTTACTTCTCCGTTTAAAGGGATACCTCCGTATATTTCAAAACTATTATTCATACTTTGCTAAAGTACTTAAATAGATAATTGCTTACAACATATTGTTGTTATTTTTTTTCTTAAACCGATTAAATTTATTATTCTGTGGTCGGTTATTGTTGTTATTTTGTGGCCGATTGTTGTTACGAGCATTGTTATTTCGGTTACTGCTAGCATTGCTGGCTACAAAATGTCTTTTTACACCTCGTTGCATTTCAGGATGAATGGTGTGGTCTACGATATCTACAAATTCTGTGAATTTTTTGCTTGGATCATGCACTAATTTACCTTTACTCATGGCAAAGAGTTCATCTTTGATCATATCGTCGTGTACATTTTCTCCATGCCAATTGTTGTATGCCACTTTCATAAACAAAGTTAATACAGAAACATAGCCTTGTTTTTTTTCTTCGTCTACTTCTTCAATGGCTTTGTTATAAAGGTCTTCAAATTTTTTACCAAAGTGATTCCATTTAATTTTTGTTTTAGGATAATGCAATGGATCTGGTTTTTTTTCTTTTGCCTCTTGCGTAGGCACAGGATAAGGACAATCTACTTCTAATTTGTAGTCTGTCATTAGGTATAAATGATCCCAAAGTTTATGGCGATAGTCTTCAATGTCTTTAAGTTGCGGACTCAAAACAGCCATTACTTCTATAATGGCTTCCGCATTTTTTTGTCTAGTTTCTTTGTCTTCAATTTTCATTAAGTAAGAAACCATGTTGTGTACGTTTCGACCATATTCTTTGATGGTCATTAAATTTCGTGATGTATTATATTGCATAAATACGAATTGCTCGTTTTTAAAAATCTTAATTATTTTATGAAAGGAGATTTTGGATAATAATTAGTAAAATAATCTAATTAAATAATTGAACACCAAAATCAGTTGCTCTAAGGCATTACAAATGTAAGTCAAATAGATTAAAAAATGAGTTTTTGTATTTAAATTTTATCTAAGAAAAACACCGTAAATAGTGCGCTATTCAACAACTTGTATTGTTTTAAAAATGGGCGCATTGTTGCCCATTATAAATTGACATAAATAAATGCCAGGTGTTTGTTTAATTTGAATTGGGTTGCTATTTTCGAATAGTGTATTTTGAACAAGTTGGCCATTCAAATTATATAAATAAAATGAACCTTTAGGCGCATTGTGATGAATATAAAAATAAGAATGAATTGGGTTCGGATATATGTCGATTGTTTTGGGAAAATAATTGGTTGTCGACACAGGTAAATTATAGATTTGTCCGGCATTTGAACCCCAAATATAGCTGGCTAAATCTGGCAAATCAATGAATGGATTTCGATTCATTTGCCAAGTATAAATATAATTATTTCGATTCATTTCAAAGTCGTCTCTTGGGTCTAGGGTATTCCAAAGCAATAATGAGTCTAAATCACCTAATTGATAGGTAGTGGTATCATTCGGATTTCCCGCAACAACATCTAGGCCATTGTAGCGAACACACATATAAAATACAGCTCTTGCAACGTCTCCTTTCCAGCTGCCTTGGTTACCATTTGGACCATTATAATCTTGTCCATAATCTTTATTGTTTCGCGTACTGTTTTCAGTTGCATCTTCTGCACGAATGTGATGTGCATCGGCATGGCCGGCCATTAAATCATTTGCATTGGTTGGCAAGTATACATTCATCCCATCCGGAATATCAGAAGTGCCATTGCTGTACCCTCCCCGAGATTGCGGATAAATATGTTCTCGGTTCCATTTTCCAGTTCCGGTTCCAGTTGTTTGAAAATCATATTTTGCGCGGGGTGTTTCAACATACATTAAACATACTTGATTGCCATTTTTAGGATTGTGGTCTGCTTCTTTTAAAATCTCAATCATGTCACCATAATTATGTGCTCTAACAACGGTAGAATCGGCAATAATATTTTGTAATGCTTGTTTTAAAGCACTTCCAGATAATCCATTAATTGAATTATAGTAACCAACCGGTGCTGTACTGGATACAATTCCGTAGGTAGGTTGTGTGGGTGGTCCCCAAGGATCAATGGTATAATCGTTGTCAATAATTCTGATTTCTACATTGTCATTGAGCTTGTTGAAACTGGTAGGAATAGCGCCTATTTTTATTTTTGCAGTTTCATCACCTTCGTTGATGGTATCATCAACGGTGGTTATAACTGTTGACCAAGTGTTGGATCCTGCAGGAATCGAAACATTTATTGAGCCAGTATAATCTGCTAAATTAAAATTTCCATTGCTCAATGAAATATTAAAATTGAGTCCATTGGTTACAGCTGTTTGTGTTGTGATGGTAATATGAATGGTATCTCCTTCGGTTCTATTTGCATTAGATGCAAGAATAGAAATTCCATTATATTGAAAACCAGAACCATCGTTCATGGCTCCTGGTGTTGGTAATTTTACTTCAAAACTACCGTCATTTTTTCGTTGAATTGATTCTGTTTGTTGTGCGTTATTTTCATTTTCATTCATTTGCAATTGAGGTGCAGTAATGCCTAAGAGAGCCATTAATGCAGTTGCATCAGGGTCGTTAGTATCGTAAGCAAGAGCATGAACTAAGTTTGCAGTGGTAGCTAAGGTTCCGTCAGGAAATGCAGTAGCTGAAGCTTGGTAAATCGCAATTGCATCTTCCCCATTTTGAATTATATTATCGGGTACAATTTTATTAGGCACTGGAGAAACACTGTTGCTTCCTATGGTTGCAATTCCGTTGATATCTGTAGTAATATTACTCAAATCGATTGTGTAGTAACTTAAATTGGCAGTGCTAGAAGCAGCATTTCCATTGAAAAAAACTAAAACATAGCCATTCAACGAAGAGTATGGAGTTAAGGTTCTTATTTCTACAAATTCTTTGTTGTCAATTCCTGGAGTATCAGAGTCTAACTCATTAATAAAAACTTGAGCAGTAAGCAATTGCGAACAAAAAAACAGGGTGAAAAAAACTACTGTTTTAAAATAAAATGAGCACTTCATGAAAATATTTTAGGGGTAAAGATAGATTATTCGTAAAAAAGTCAGAACAATATTAGAAAAGATGAATTATGAAATCAAAGAAGTAAGTATACACAATGCTTCGAATAAAAACAGCTATTAAACACCATTTAAGAAGCTGTTTTGGATGAACTCCAAAACTATAACCAATTCCGATTGAAGCTGGAGCGCCAATAATAAGTGTTCCTACAAAGCCAATACCAACAACGCCATATAGATCCCACAATTTTCGCATTAATTGGTCTTTGCTTGAGTTTTCTTTAGGAGGTTTTGGTTTTTTATATTTTGCTATAAAATGTTTTATTTTTTCACCTAAAAAGGCAGCTATAAACACACCTGTAAACCCTCCTACTAAAGTTGTGATACATATAGTATTTGGCGATAGTTTAAATGCTAAACCACTGGCTATAGCAGCATAAATTTCGAATGTTGACAAAAAAGCCACCCATAATATTTTGTAAATCATGTATATTACTTGAGTAATTTGTTCGAATATAGGAAAGTAAATTTAACATGGATATTTTATTATCTGATAGGCTATGATTTGTATCAATTATTGTGTAACAATCAAAAATAAGTACTTCTCCTTTTGTCTCAATTTTGCGTCACTTTGAAAAATTGATGATTGAATTCGTACCAGAAGAATTTATATTATTTTATGATTCATTTTTGAACCGTAACCCAAGTATTTTTGAGTGGATATTTTTGTACTAAATCCTGATTTGCAGGATGAAGCCGAATGCATCCATGCGAACCCATTTTGTAATCTAAAATTACATTAAAGAAAAGAGTATACAGAAATAGGAATGTCTCAATTCTTTTTTTGAAAGAGAAAAACTATGCGTTTTTTCTTACATATTTTGTCAATATAATAATTGCTTGGCCATCAATTCTGCCTTCAATTTGATCTGTATTATCAGCTACTAATTTAATGTTATGCACTACAGTTCCTAAACGCGCATTGACAGTAGATCCTTTTACGTCCAATGATTTTATTAAAACAATATTATCGCCTGCTTTTAAAATAGCGCCATTGCAATCTCTGTGTAAATCCACCTCTGCTGAATTAACGTCGTCACCAGACGCTTTTGCCCAAGTTAATTGGTCGTCATCTAAATACATCATATCTAAAGCATCCATAGCCCAGCTTTCGTTTTTCAAACGATTTAACATTCTCCATGCTACCACTTGCACACCAGGTACTTCGCTCCACATCGATTCATTTAAACAACTCCAATGTGCACTTTCTAATTCTTCTTTTTTGTCTAATTGCAATTGACATTTAGTACAAACATGAATAATTTCCTCAATTCGTTTTTGTGGATTGGGCGGAATTTCATATACTCTTAAATTGTTGGTAGAAGAACAAAGCTCACATTGGTTACCGCTTCTGTCTACAAGTTGTTTTTCTAAACTCATAATTTTTTTATTGAAGTGCGAAAGTAATAATTTTTAACACCAAAACAATTTTTCCATTTGGTAAGCGATTGAAATTTAGATACTTTTGAAAAACATTCTCAAGAAAGCACAATGAAAAAAATAGCATTTTTATTAATAGCAGCAGGCATATTACAAATTACCGCTTGCAAATATGACGGAACTACTCAACAAACTACCCCTACAGATACTACTACAAAACCAGTGATTAATGCCCCTGCTTTTGATGCTGAAAATGCGTACAAATTTATTGAAACACAAGTTGCATTTGGTCCCAGAGTACCAGGAACATTGGCTCAAAAAAAATGTGCTGCTTGGATAGAATCTGAAATTAAAAAATATGCGGATACGGTTTATATTCAAAAAACGACCGTGTCGCAACCCATTTCAAATAAAAAATACCCTTGTATAAATATTATTGGGAGCATAAATCCTGCAGCTACACAACGTGTTTTGTTGTTAGCGCATTGGGATAGCAGACCATGGGCTGATCAAGACATCAAAGACCAAAATAAACCCATTGATGCTGCGGATGATGGAGGAAGCGGTGTGGCTGTTATGTTAGAAATAGCTGCAAAATTGAAACAACAAAAACCAAGTATTGGGGTTGATTTTTTATTCACAGATGCTGAAGATGTTGGTAAAACCGAATGGACAGATGAAAGCTATTGTTTGGGAACGCAGTATTGGGCAAGAAACCCACATGTAGCAGGATATAAAGCAAAATTTGGTATTTGTTTGGATATGGTAGGTGCAAAAGGTGCGTTATTTCCTTTAGAAGCATTTTCAAAATATTATGCGCCTGATGCACAAAAACAAATTTGGGATATAGGCAATCGCTTGGGTTACTCAGCTTATTTCTCATACAACGATGGAGGTCAAATAACAGACGATCATATTCCAATTAATGAAATTTCTAAAATCCCATGTGTAGATATTATCAATCTTCAGTACACCGGTTTTGGAACTCACTGGCATACGCACAATGACAATATCAATATCATAGATAAAAATACGCTCAAAGCGGTGGGACAAACTGTTTTGCAAACGCTGTATGAAGTAGAGTAAATTACAAATGACCGTTTAATTTTTATTTAAAATGCCGCTGTATACCTTATGATCAAAAAAGGCCTTATAATAATACAGTCCATTGGGTTGATTTTTTAAATCAATTTCTTTGCGTAAGATTTCATCTTTTATTTTTTGTCCGTTGATATTAAAGACTTGCATTGTTCCTTTTACAAAACTACTTGGAAATGAAATATTGAAAATTCCATTTGTTGAAGGATTTGGATAAATCGGCAATTGATTGAATAAAGAAATTTCGTTTACAGCACCCCAGGTTTCAACCCAACCAGCGGCAAAATCATCTATTATCCAACCTTGTTTATTATTATTTATGCTGTCTGATTTAAATACAAATCGGATCGCATTTAATCCACCTGACCGGCCTGGTTTAATAGGAAATGCCATATTAATCCAAAGAGAAGTATATCTCCAACCATTACTATTTCCACTCCATGCTTTGGTTCCATCCAGCAATGTATCAACAAATGCAGGGGTAACAGATGCAATGTTATTGGTATATAAATTGCAAGCATTCCACCCATTATTAAAATAATTATTAGGGAAACCGAAGTTTAAAGAATCCACTTTATGCCATGTCATTCCAGAGTCATTTGAAAACTCTAGCCAACATCCATCTAATAAACTATCGGTATCAAATTTGTGCCAAAATTTTAAGTAATAATTATATTGTTGTGCAAATCCCCATTGTCCGTAATTTTTTGGAAACATAAAATGAAATGCAGAATAATTATTGATCGGATATGGGTTTAAACTATCCGTAAAAATTGCGCAAGAAGTATCACGAGCATTGGTAGTTCCAAATTTTAACGTTTTTCCTTTTTGCCAAATATTGTTTGTAGTTGATTCAATTTGTATGTCAAAATTGGGATTGTAATTGGTATCGCACAATGTATAAAGCGTATCTATGTGCGCCATGAAAATGCATGTTTGGGTATCAACAATACTTTGTGCTTTTACAAAAAAAGGTACTAATAGTAAAACAGCTAATATCAATTGTTTTGTCATCGTTATTTTACTTTTCATGAAATAAAGATACAAGTTATATACTTATAAAAAAGTGCTAAGCAGCTATTGAATGTTATGAGAATTAAAAAAACCTTTCCAACTTATAAAAATTGGAAAGGTTTTAATTCTGTTCAATATATAAATGTGGTTTAGTTTTTCACCGGTAAAAAACTATATTGTTTACCATAATCCATCATTTGTTGAAAAAATGAAGTTGGGTAGGTTACTTTCACGTCGGTAAATACGCCTTGTTCAGCAATGAGTTGCAATTGAGGTTGAATAAATCCTCGGTAAGGTTTGATGCCTAATGTATTGAAACGAGACAATACTTCTTTGTGCAACGCTTGATCTACTTTTACGCCAAAGTTTTCAACCAAGGCTTGCCCTGCTTTGAAATCGCCTTCCGATTTAATGCGTTGAATTTCGCGCAATAAATCACCAAACAACATTCTTAATTTTACATAGTCATTGATTTGCACATAGGTTTTTTGCCCTTTTTTCACAAACTGAATTACGTTGTCTTTTTTCCCTTTTTCATATACCCATTTTGCATTTAATTGGCGGTTGCGCATGTGTGCTTCCTCAATATCATCGCCCAATTTGATGCGGGTTAGTTGCGTCATTAGTCCATTCATAATGTAACTGTCATATTCTGCTTTGCCCACTTCTAAAGAAGGCATTACGCCAATATCAACCAATTTTTTATCCATGATATAATATAAACCCACTAAGTCGGCACGAGCTTCTTCAAGGCAACTTGCATAGTTTTTTAAGGTTTTATCGGTGGTTTCTACGCCTTCGTTTATTTGCCCCGAGGCATGGCCAATGCATTCGTGCATGTCGGTGTGCAGGTCGGCAGCTAATGCACCATGTAATTTTATTCTGGATTTTACAGCATCATTCAAACCAAATTCATCCAAGGTACCTTTTTGAGCCGATGCTACATTGTAGCTGTTAATGATATTGCTTAATGAAACCGATTTACTCCCATGGTCTTTACGAATCCAATCGGCATTTGGAAGATTAATGCCAATGGCTGTAGTAGGTGCCAAGTCGCCACTTTCGGCAATTACGGTAATCGCTTTGGCAATAATTCCTTTCACCGTTTTCTTTTTATGGGCAGGCATTAAGGGCGAATTGTCCTCAAACCATTGAGCTTCCTTAGCGATTGCTTCTAATCGTTTTGAAGCCTCTTCATCTTTAAAACTCACATAACTTTCATAACTTCCTTTTTTGCCAATGGCATCTAAATACACTTCAATAAAACCATTGATTCCATCTATTTTGCTTTCGGTATCATTAACCCAAGCGATGCTGTATTCATCAAAATCTTTTAAATCGCCGGAGTTTAAAAACTTCACCAATAATTGAATTGTTTTTTGTTGTTTTTCGTTTTCAGCAACTTTGCTCGCTTTTTCTAACCAAAATACAATTTTTTCAATCGCAGCACCATACATGCCATTCACTTTCCAAATTTTTTCTTTAACAACGCCATTTTCTTTCACCAATTTGCTGTTTAAGCCCCAGCTGGGTGCATTGCCCGTAGTTGGCATTTGATCATAAAAAGCTTCTACTTCCGTTTGCGTTACGCCTTCATAAAAATTATTGCTAGAGGCAATTACGTTGTCAATGTTAGCGCGTTGGTCAACTAATTTTGGCTCCACATTTAGGTCGTAAAAAAGCGGTTTTATGTGGTTTTTAAATTCAGCAATGTATTTCGCTAGTTGCGGCGAATTTTTTTGTCCACCGTTGCCATCTCCGTTTTTTACCCAAAAATCATCTTCCGGATAAATGTGAGGCAAAAGGGTGGTATTGCAATTATCAATTAATGTTTCAAAATAAGCCCAACTGCATGCGGGTATAAATTTTTCATTTCCATAGTGATGATGGTTTCCATTGCTAAACCAAAAACGGCCGCAATAGTCTTCAAATTTTTTCCAATCGGCCGATTTTCTGTCCCCTTTATAGGTTCCATAAATGGTTTCGATTGTTTTGCGAAGCAATAAACCATGCTTGCTTTTTTGGTCATAAATAATATCTCTGCCACACAGGGTAGCTTCATATAAATAATAAGCCAACTCTTTTTCTTTAGGCGATAGTTTTTCAAAACCAGGCACTTGATAGCGAAGCACTTGCAAATCGGAAAACGACTCAGCCATTACATTAAAAGCGGGTTCATTTTTTTTAGTTTGAGCAATTGAGCTTTGTAAACCCATCGCAGTTATTGCAGAAATAGCAATCAATGTTTTTAATTTCATGAGAATAATATTAATGTGTAAATATAAGGAAGAGATGCCGGATGTCAGATGCCGGATGTCAGACTTTTATTTTTTTGAGGTCGAGGACTTTTTCAATGTGCATTTCCTGTACCGAATTATTCGGGATCCTTCCTTACCGAAGTACAAAAGGTTCGTGGAGACACAAACCTTGGCTGAACCTTGGCTAAAATGCAGCAATATTCATTTGCTGAATACCTCTGAAAATGCTATGTACAGAGGTGTTTATTTCATGAAAACCTCTGAAAAGGAAATGATTTTTGAGGAGAGTCAAATGAACACCTTTGAAAATCAATTATTTACAACAAATTGCCTTTTTAATGAGCCATTGCATTCTTTACATAGTCCAATAATGTGAAGATTTTGAAATGATAAAAAGAATTTAAAAAAGCAAACAAATAGTTGGCGCCACACTATTTTTTATATAACTTTCATGATAGAAAAAAACACATAGATCTTAATTTAATGAAACATATTAGCATTTAGCTAAAATATAACCGCCCCTAAAAACCATACAATATTTCATAACACACGGTCAGTATTTTCAAAAACCCCACAGGCAATGTGGGTAATTTGCATTTCTTTCCAAGGACCTCTTCTACAAGTAATGCTAACCCACGTTATCTGTTTTTTTGTTTACTGATGTAAATCAGCAATCTTCTCCAAATAATTTTACCAAAAATTATTTAAAAACCAAAGCAACCGAAAACAAGGAGAGTATTACACCCCGTTCTTGAAAAACTGAAATGAAAATCGTTAGCAACCAATCAGTTATTTTTTAAAAAAACCTAAAAGGTATGTCTACCTTAGTAAACAGGCACAAAAAACATGAAAAATTTAAAAGTAATAGCACTCAGTGTGCTAGCATTCATAACCATCGCAAGTACAGTATTAGTAGGTTGTCAGAAGCAACAGGAAATATATAGTTGTAATCCAGAAGTAAATTCAAAAGTTACAAAAATGAGACTAGCAAATCAATCTATTTCAAGAATAGAATTAGTTCAAAATGATATTGAAGAACAATTTGGCATTTTTAGAAGTCTTACAAATGAAAATAAAAAAAGAATATTTATAGAAAAGGTAGATTTCATGATATTAAATTACAATTTGAATGAAAATGAAAAAACACATTTAAATAAATTAAAAACTGAATTTTTACCTTCATTTTATGATGAAGACAATGCAGCTTATTTATCTTATGAAAATGATTGGGTTTCATACGCAAAAAGTCAATTAGGCTGGAATGACCAAAAATTAATGCAATATCTTGATACTTGGCTAACTGATAATGATGTTGCAGCAAAACCCAATATAGGTGGTGGTTCAAGTGGAGGAGGGAATACTCCAGATTGTAATTGTTTATCTGATAAATATTGTGATTTTTTTACTTCAGGGCAGATGGAATGTAATAATAAAAATTGTAATACAAAAGGAGGTTGTGGATTTTTTGGTGGAAAGACTTGTATTGGTAGATGCTGGTATAAAGGTTAAAATAAGGGGGTTTAGTTCAATAAACCCTTTTCAATTTAATTAAATGAAAAAAATAATTATAATTATTATCCCCTTCCTTTTAATGATTGGGACTATACCAATAAGATACAATTCGTTCTTATTAGATTTTGCTATTACACCAATATTATTTTTATTGGTTAGTTTAATACTCTATAAATTAAAAATACTAAATCCAAAAACCATTTTGTTGAATTCATTAATTGGTTTAATTGCAGTATTTTTTTTAATGTATCTTTTAGATGGTAACCCTTCTATAATCTTTATACCAAATTTTATTTGTTATGGTATTTCTATAGTATTGTCATATTTTATAAATAACTCAAAATCAATTATTAAAAAAGGGCTATTACTTTTTGTCTATTTTATTTTTTTAGTAATATATATAAAAGTATTATTTTTCTATATTGCAAACTACCAAAATGCTGGTACTTTTTCTGGAATTATTAATTCAAAATCTAAACTTGATTTGAAAGCTATTGATGTAAATGGAAATCAATTAGAATTTAATAATAATAAAATTTTTGTACTAGATTTTTGGTTTGCAGGATGTGGGGCATGTTTAAATGAATTTCCCGAGTTTGAAAAATTATATTTACTAAATAAAAAAAATCCACTATTAGAATTTGCTTCTATTGGAATTCCTATAAAAAAGCAAGGCGATTTGGAAAAACTTTTTATTGAGAAAATGGAGGAAAAAAAATATACTTTTCCTGTTTATACTAGTGTAAATAAAATTGATAGTATTTTAGAAATCACCTCCTATCCTACAATTATTATTTGTAAAAAAGATTCATTAATTTTTAAAGGGAGTCTTGAATTTGCTAAAAAATATTTATCGAAAAACAATTTAATTTCAAAATAATGATAGATATTTTGCGTAGTTGGTAATTCTAAAAAAATCCGAAGCTTACAACTTCGGATTTTTTACCCAGCCTTCGTGCCAATTTTTGCCTTTCTACTTTGGCGGTAACCATCAAAAAATAAAAACTTTTTTCTTTTAATAAACTGATTAAATTTGCGACACAAAATATTTATAGATGAGATATAACGAACTATGTGCCATTTCAGGATTAAGTGGATTATACCAATTGCTTTCAACCAAAAGTGATGGTGCGATTGTGAAAAGTTTAGAAGATGATACAACCAAATTTGTAGCTGCTCGTTCGCACAACGTAACGCCTTTAGACAGCATTGAGGTGTATACTGAAACAGATAATATTCGTTTATTTGAAGTATTTCAAAATTTTAAGGCAAACGAATCGAAAGCGAAAGAATTAGATGTTACTAAATTAGACAACAAGAAAATTAAAGAAACCTTTGGTATTTTATTGCCTCAATACGATAAAGAAAGAGTGTATGTGAGCGACATGAAAAAAATAATTAAATGGTTTGGTATTTTGAAAAAACTAGACCTTTTGAATGCAGAGCCAGTGGCTGAAACAGCAGAATAGGTGAAATAGCATTTGCATATATAGAATATAATAGTAATTTTGTATTCTCAATTAAACATGAATTACGGTTTGCGTAATGATAATGAAACACACAAAACTAAAAAATTAATAAAATGAATATTCCAGCAGAATTAAGATACACATCCGATCACGAATGGGTACGTTTAGAAGGCGACATCGCTACCATTGGCATTACTGATTTTGCTCAACATGAGTTAGGTGATATCGTATTTGTAGATATCAATACCGTTGGTAAAGAACTTGCTTCTAATGAAATTTTTGGAACCGTTGAAGCGGTTAAAACAGTATCCGACTTGTTTTTGCCAATGGCAGGAACTATTTTAGAAGTAAATGCTGGCCTAGAATCGGCTCCAGAATCTGTAAATACAGATGCATATGGTGCTGGTTGGATGGTTAAAGTAAAAGTTTCTAACCCAGATGAGTTTAACTCATTATTAGATGCTGAAAAATACGGCGCATTAATAGGCTAGTACTTTTTGCAAAAAATAAATAATTGAGATAGTTGCTGCTGAAAAGTGCAAACTACAACTATACAATATATCTTTAAGCCCTGTAATAAACTGCAGGGTTTTTTTATGCTTAAAAATTCAATTCAATTTCTAGAAACTCACCGAAAAATTTCATTCGCGTTCGCCATATTGTGGACGCTCATAATCATCTTCGGTGTGACTATGCCGGGTAACGAGCTTCCCAAAGTGAATTTATTTGATCATTTTGATAAAGTGGTTCATTTTACCTTCTTTTTCGCATTTTTTATTTTATGGAAAATGGTTTTTGCCCAACAAGAAAAAAGCTCCCGAATAATTATTGCCGTTGCTATTGCCTTTGGTTTTGCAATCGAATGGTATCAATTGAATTTTGTTGCAGGTAGAAGTTTTGATGTTTGGGATGGTATTTTTGATTCGCTCGGCGCATTTTTCGGCTTTTTATTTTATCGATATTATTTGAAGGTGTAGATTAGTTTAGGAGTGTAGAGTTTAGGGGTTTGGATCAGAACTGTAAATTGCAATTAAAAAAATCCGTGATTCTGACAAAAAAATCTGACATCTATTCCCTACATTAGCGTTTTATAAAAATTAGTTGAGGTATTGAAAAAGCGAATTACAGTTATAGGAAATGGAAGTTGGAGTTCGGCATTGGTGAAAATATTGACCGATAATGGACACACAATTAATTGGTGGATGCGAAGTGAAAAAGCCATCGAGAAAATAAAAGAAACAGGCCATAATCCCCACTATTTAAGCATTGTAAAGTATAATACAACGCAATTAAATCTATTTCATTCCATTTCAGAAGCGATTGAACAAGGAGATATTATATTATTGGGCATTCCATCGGCTTTTATTGTAGAAATGTTAGATAAATTGCCAAACAATACGTTTGAAGGCAAAAAAATAGTTTCAGCTGTAAAAGGAATTATTCCCAACAAAAATCAATTGGTAAATGAATATTTAGCTGATCAATTTAATGTACAATTGAATGATTATTGTTGTATTTCGGGACCTTGCCATGCCGAAGAAGTGGCTGCTGAAAAACTGTCGTATTTAACATTTGCTTCCTCCAACGAAGCATTGGCGCAGGAAATCGCCACTTTTTTTGACAATAAAAATTTAAGAACGGTTGTTAGCAATGATATTTATGGGGTTCAATATTCATCTGTACTAAAAAATATTTATGCCTTAGGAGCCGGTATTGCGCATGGTTTAGATTATGGCGATAATTTTTTAAGTGTGTATATCACCAATTGTTTTTCGGAGTTACAGCAATTTATGAACGTGATAAGCACCCAAATGCAACATCATTACAATACAAGCGCCTATTTAGGCGATTTATTGGTTACTTGTTATTCGTTACACAGCAGAAACCGCACGTTTGGAAACTTTATTGGAAAAGGATATACAGTCAATGCCGCTAAGCTAGAGCTTAATATGGTTGCGGAAGGATACTATGCCAGCAAAGGAATTTTTGAAATCAGCCAACGTTTAAACTATCATTTGCCTATTGCAGATGCTATTTATAAAATACTTTGGGAAAAAGCAAGCCCTTCAAAAACATATCAATCCATTGAAAAAATATTTAATTAACTCTTATTAGGAATTAATTCAGATTTGTTAAATTTTTTTTAATAAAATAAAAACATTATTGTAAATTTACCTCGTGTATGCAAAAAAATCTGCTACACTTTGAACTTTTTAAATTAATATGGTATGAAAAGAATTTCACTAGTAGCAATTATTTTAACACTATCAATTTTTGCAAATGCACAAATTAGTGGAGTTAAAAATATTCCAGGAGATTATGCCTCATTAGCGGCAGCCATTACTGCATTAAACACTTCAGGCGTTGGAGCGGGTGGGGTTACTATTAATTTAAATCAAGTTGAAACGGCTCCAACAGGAGGATATTTATTGGGTTCAGTTACTTTAAATGCTACTACTGGTAGTACCAAACCCATTGTAATTAACGGAGGAAATAATACAATTACTGCCCAAGCTACAGGTACAACCACTACATCAGATGCTGTTTTTAGGTTAGCTGGTCCAGATTACATTACATTAAATCAATTAAAAATAGTTGAAAATGCAGCCAATACAACCGTTGCAACTCAAATGGAAAGAGGGATTGCAGTGATGGCCTTTTCTGCAACAGATGGTTCACAAAATGTAACAATTCAAGGATGTACTATTACATTAGGGGGAACCACCCAAATTAATTCAAATGAAACGGGTATTTTACTAACCAATATTTTGTACAATAATACTACATCGGCATATACTACAGCGGTAGTACCAACGAGTACGGCAGGTAAGTTTGATAGCATTGTGGTAAAATCAAATACGATTACAAACTGTTATACAGGAATTGCAGCACATGGAGGAACAGTAGCCACAACTGCCGCTAATTTGTTGCAAACAAGAGTAGTTATTGGAGGTACCTCCATTGCAGATGCCAACACAATCAGCGGATATGGTGGGCAAGCTGTTGCTGCAACGACTATTGGATACGGGATTTATGTTAGCTCAGTTGCGAATGAATATGTAAGTTATAATAATTTATCAGCTACCAGTGTTTTTAGTCCATTGAACCATGTTCATGTTACGGCATGTGCTGGAAATATTGTTACATCGAATAATACGATTTCATTTGCAACAGGTGCAGCATCTACAGGAGCGCAAAATGGGGTAAATGTAACAGGTTTTAGTGCAACCCTTACCAATACTTCTCGTTGCGATAGCAATACAGTTCAAAATGTTACATTGGGAGGAACCAGTGTTTTTATAGGTATCAATCATAACATATTAGGTTTAACGGGGACTGTATTTTATAATAACAACAACAAAATCGAAAATATTACAAGAACAGGAAC
>CANHJA010000009.1 GCA_947460795.1 Bacteroidota bacterium
ACGTCTACGCTCGCCATGGTTTGTTTATTGTGGGTTACGATAATGAATTGTGAGTTGTCTGAAAACTGACGAATCATTTTAGTGAATTTTCCTACATTGGCATCATCTAATGGAGCATCTACCTCATCTAAAATACAGAATGGGGCTGGTTTAATTAAGTATATAGCAAATAAAAATGCTGCTGATGTTAGGGTTTTTTCTCCTCCTGAAAGTTGCGTAATCGTACTTGGTTTTTTACCTTTTGGTTGAGCATAAATTTCTATTGTAGTATCTGCTAAATTTTCAGGGTCTACTAATTTCATATCACACATATCGTCTTGTGTAAACAGGGCATGAAACACATCAATAAAGTTTGCTTTCACTCTGTCAAAGGTTTCTTTGAACTTCTGATTAGCAGTTGTTTCTACTTCTTCAATCGTTCTCAACAAGCTGTCTTTGGCATTGTTTAAATCAGATTTTTGTTCTTGGATAAAATCGTGACGGCCTTTCATTTCTCTGAAAGCTTCCATCGCCATTGGGTTTACTTCTCCTAAATTATCGATGCGTTTTTTAAGTTTTTCTACCTCAACAGTTAGTTCATCGATGCTAGTTTCCCCTGTACGAGGTTGTTTTAATACTTCGTCTAAATCAATTTTAAATTCTACATGCAAACGCTCTTTCATTGAGGCTAATTGCAATTTCATGTCTGTTAATTTATCCTTGATGAAAGTGAGTTGTGTTTCGCTTTGTTCTTTTTCGCGTCTGGTTTTGTTAAGCTCTGTGTCTTTTTCAGCGATTTGATTTCTGAAAACATAAAATGCTTGATCTTTTTCATTCAATACTTTTTCATTGACTTCTTTCTCTTGCAATGATGTATATAATTTTTCTTCGAATTGTTTTAACTGAGATTGTGTTTCGGCTAATTTTACTTCTGTTTCACTCAATTGAACATGGCTCAATTTTATTTTTGCATCTAAATCTACCAATTGTGTATCCCGAATAGCACGCTCATTTTTGATTTCATTGATTCTACTTTGTTGACGCGCTAAAACAATATTGTGTTGATTATATTCTTCATTGGTTTTATTATAATCTGCCTCTGCACTCGAAAATTTTTCTTGGCTTTGTTGAAGATTTCCAAACACCAATGTCATTTGAGATTTCATCTCAGTATGAAGTTGCATTGTATCCGAAATCGAATTTTTAGTGTATTCTAATTGCTCTTGCAACTGAATAATTCTGCTTTTAGAAGAAAGGGTTTGCTGATTGAAGTTTTCAATTCGATGTTCAGTTTGAATTAATAAATTTTGAGTTCTATTCAATTCTTCTTTAACTCGATTTACCTGATTTTCTTTAATCTCTTGGTTATAACCTACAATTTCATTTTGTGTATCAGCAATCGTTTTTTTAATGTCGCTAACAGCATCATTCAATGATTTTATCTCATCAT
Organism: Bacteroidota bacterium; assembly: GCA_947460795.1. Lineage (GTDB taxonomy): Bacteria > Bacteroidota > Bacteroidia > Chitinophagales > Chitinophagaceae > OLB11. The sequence continues at coordinate 1,430 of CANHJA010000009.1, forward strand.
TTAATTTGTCTAAACGTTGGTTTCGTCCTATTTTATTTCCTTCAAAAATACCTACCGATCCACCTACAATGCTGTGTTCGGCTTTAAAGCCTGTGCCGTCTTTTTGTAATAAAACAGTTTTTTCATCATTGTTGCTTGCATGTATGTTTTCGGTAATAAATACATCTTGTAAAAGGTGTGCAAGTAGCGTTGCATATTTTTCATCGTATTGCACTACATCCAATGCACGAGTGCAATATTCTGGTGTAGAAATAGTATTGGTTTTTTGTTGGATGTCTGATAAAATGAAAAAACCTGCTTTCCCTTTTTTATTATCTTTCAATAAATTGATCGCATCGTATGCATGTTGAGGCGTTTCAACTACATAATAATTTAGGTATTTATCTAAGTAGCTTTCTACACAAGTGCGGTAATCATCTTTTACATTAAATAATTCAGAAAGTAACATTGAGTTGTGATTCCAAGCAGCATTTTTGTTCAAATATTTAATACTATCTGGGTATCCTTCTAAACTGTCAACCAGCGATTTTAATAAATTAAATTCATTTTGTTTTGAATCTAATTTTCTATTTTCTTCAAATTGTTTTACTCTTAATTCTTCGATGTGAGCTTGCGAAGAAAGTAATTTTTGAGTGGCTTCTTCTTGCTTTTTTAATAAAGAAGATTGCAGTAGATTTTTTTCTTCGAGCTCTGTATTTAATTGTTTTTTTTGTGATTCTTGTTTCTCAATTTCTTCAGCTCGTTTTTCATTCTCTTCTTCTAGTTGCTGAATCGTTCGCTGTTGGTTATTGATATTATTTTCAGCAATAGCAACATTTTTCTCAGCATCAAATTGTTTAATTTGTAGTTGTTGGTGTTCTGTTCTTAATTTGTCTAAAGTAGATTTTTGTTCATCATAAATGCTTCTTTTTTCATCTAAATTCGCTCTTAGGTCCTCTAATTTTTCTTTAAAAGTCTCTAGGGTTTCTTCTTCTGCTAGTAATTTTTCTGCAGCATCTTTTGTTGCTTTTTGTAAAACGGCTGTTTGGGTTTTACTTTCTTCAATTGCAAGTTGAATATTGTTTGTCAATTGATTTAAATGTTCAATGCGCTGACTAGATAGGTTTTTGTCATTTTCTAAACTGCGCAATTGTCCTACTAATTCATTGAATGCTTTTTGTAAATTGTGTAATTCTTCTTCTCGTTTAGTTAATTCTAATTTTTGAGATTCCAATTCAGCGCCATCTTTTGCAAGTACGGTTTCTAACGCTAATATTTTATCAACCTCATGCTGTTGCTGCGTATTTAGTTCTTGGTAAGAAGAGTTGAAATCTTCTAAAGAAGCTTTTACAAACTCAACACTTACCTCTTTATATTCACTTTTGATGGCATGATAGCGCTCTGCTTTTTTAGCTTGGCTTTCAAGTGTTCTTAAATTATTTGAAATTTCAAACAATAAGTCTTCAATTCGATTTAAATCTTGTTCAGTTAAATCTAGTTTTTGTTTCGCCTCCTTTTTTCTAGTTTTATAAATAGATATTCCAGCTGCTTGCTCCAACATTCTACGACGGCTGTTTTCTTTATCTTTGATAATGTCATCAACCATGCCCAGCTCAATAATAGAATAACTGTCAGAAGTAACACCTGTGTCCATAAATAAATTGGTGATGTCTTTCAATCGGCAGGTTACATCATTTAAACGATATTCACTCTCGCCATTTTTGTAGTACTTTCTTGAGATTGTAACAGTGTTAAATTCAGTAGGGAGTAAATTTTTGGTATTCTCGAATGTTAGAGAAACTTCAGCCAAACCAGAACCATTTCTGGTTTTAGATCCATTAAATACCAAATCTTCGAGATTGTCAGAACGCAATGATTTTATTTTATGTTCACCAATAACCCAACGAATGGCATCTACGATATTCGATTTACCACAACCATTTGGGCCCACAATACCCGTTATCTGATTATCTAAATTAATAATTGTTTTATCTGCAAAGCTTTTGAAGCCTTTAATTTCTAATGATTTTAGTCTCACGTGTATCTAAATTTATTTAAAAATGGAGCGTGAAGATAAGAGTTCAAATCTTTTTTAAAAGCAGGCTGAATATCTCGTTTTTGCCTATGAACAAGCTGTGGATAACTCGTGGAAAGCGTTCGTTTTGTTCCCAAATGAAGTGTTTGGTTCGTAGAAAAACAGTTGATTGAGTGATTTTGTCATTTATCAAAAATAATTTGCTTTCAGAAAATGATTTTTAGAAATTCAAATTTTTTGTGTTTGGCATGAATTAAAATTGGATTGTTATTGTGTGAAATAAAAAAAGCATCCGATAAATTCGAATGCTTTTTTAAAATCAAAAAGATAAATGGTTCTGTAAATGTTACTTTAAAATATCTTCTATAAAAGTTGGGATTTTTTTTAGATTATATTTTAACCATGGTTAAAATAGTGGCTACACCTACAATAGGTTCTTCAGTTTCATCTAAAATTTCTACCAACCATTTTACAATTCCTTTTGGTATATCATTTTCATCTTTTGTTTCTGTTGGTAGTTTCTCTTTACAAGTAAATCGAACTTGTACTGAGGTGCCTGGATAAACAGGTTTTGTAAATCGAAGTTCATCAATACCATAATTTAATAAAACAGGATTGATTGCATAGCTATCAACAAATAGGCCAGCTGCAACAGAAATGATAAAATAACCATGTGCTACTTGGTGTGTAAACATAGTGCCATCAAAGTTTGTTTCTTTATTGTGCGCATAAAAGTGATCGCCACTTAAGTCGGCAAATTTGTCTATATCTTCAGATGTGATTAATCGTTTTTCTGTAATTAATTGATCGCCTACTTTTAATTCATCAAAGTGTTTTTTGAATGGATGGGAACCGTCAATATTGCCTTTTGCACCTTGCTGATAAACATTTGTAATTGCTGTTAGCATTGTAGGAGAACCCTGTACTGCTGTACGTTGCATATAATGAAGCACTCCACGTTTTCCACCCATTTCTTCTCCACCGCCGGCTCTACCTGGGCCACCATGAACGAGCATTGGTAAAGGTGAACCATGTCCTGTACTTTCTTTCGCTGATTCTCTATTGATTACTAAAATTCTACCATGCATTGATGCTGCTCCCAGAACAAAATCTTGCGCAATTTGATGATCATTTGTTGCAATGCTACAAACTAAAGATCCTTTGCCCATTCGCGCTAATTCAATTGCATCGTCCATTGATTGGTAAGGTATAATTGTTGACACCGGTCCAAAAGCTTCGATGTTATGACAAGCTAGTTTTTCGAAAGGAGTGTCATTGTAAAAAACAATCGGACTCATAAATGCACCTTTATTTTTGTCGGCACCCTTTACTTCAAAATTATCTAAACTGCCAATTACAATTTCGTGTTCAGCGCTAATTTCTTTCACTTTTTCCAATACATCTGCCCGTTGAGCCAAACCTGCTAAAGGGCCCATTTTAACACCTTCTACACTTGGGTCGCCAATTTGGGTTGAAAGCAATCGTTGACCTAATGCTATTTTTACATCTTCAACTAAATTTTCAGGAACCATTATCCTGCGAACTGCTGTACATTTTTGACCTGCTTTTGTGGTAATTTCTCTAGCAACTTCTTTAATAAATAAATCAAATTCAGGCATATCAGGTTTTACATCTTCTCCTAAAACACATGAGTTTAAACTATCGGCTTCCATTGTAAAATGGACTGCTTGCTCAACTAATTTTGGATGCGATTTTAATTTCTTGCCCGTTTCAGCACTTCCTGTAAATGTTACAATGTCTTGGGTTTGCACAAAATCTAAAATCCCTCTAGCGCTTCCGCAAATTAATTGCAATGCTCCCTCAGGTAAAATATTTGATGCGATAATTTCTTTAAATACAGCTTCTGTTAAATATGAAGTAATAGTGGCTGGTTTTACAATGGCAGGCACACCTGCTAATAAATTGACTGCAATTTTTTCTAACATCCCCCAAACTGGGAAGTTGAATGCATTGATGTGAATGGCAACACCTTCTAAAGGCACCATTATATGTTGACCAATAAAGGTGTTGTTTTTAGAAATTTTAGCTACATCTCCATCAACATAAAAACGCTCGTTTCCAAATTGACGACGCAAACTTGCATTTGCAAATAAATTCCCAATACCTCCTTCAATATCTACCCAACTGTCAATTCTTGTAGCGCCTGTCATAGCACTAATTTTATAAAATTCTTCTTTTTTACTCAATAGATGAAAAGCCAAAGCTTTCAACATTAAACCACGTTCATGAAATGTCATTTTACGCAATGCTCTGCCGCCTTTTGATCGACCATATTTCATCATTGAATCAAAATCTAATCCGTCTGAACCAGCTGAAAAAATGGCATCGCCAGTGATGGCATTGTACAAAGTTTCAGAAGGTTTTGAACTTTTAACCCATTTGCCTTCGGCGTAATTTTCTAAAGCTATTAATGACATATTAAATTATTTTTTGTCAAATATAATACAGAATTTAGGATTTCATTTTTTAAGTAAATAAACTAGTTTGAGCACTTAAAAATGTATTTCACATACAAGGTGTTATTATGCTTTTTTATTTCTTAATTTTGGCTTCTTATAAAATAATAAAAATGGCAAAAGCGAAAGAAACAAAAAAGAAAGTATCGAAAGATTTTTTTAACGAATCGTCGATGGATTTTATTAAAAGATATTTAGATAATGCAGCTCCTACAGGGCATGAAACAAGTGGTCAAAAAATTTGGTTAGATTATTTGAAGCCATATATTGATACCCATATAGTAGATCCTTATGGAACGGTTGTGGGTGTTATTAATCCGGAAGCTGAATTTAAAGTTGTAATAGAAGCACATGCTGATGAAATTAGTTGGTTCGTAAAATACATTACCAATGATGGTTTTATTCATGTATGCAGAAATGGAGGAAGCGACCATCAAATTGCGCCTTCAATGCGTGTAAATATTCACACTAAAAAGGGAATTGTTAGAGGTGTTTTTGGTTGGCCTGCCATCCACGTTCGAACTCCTCAAAATGAGAAAAAACCTGAAACTGAAACTATTTGGATTGATGTGAATTGTAAAAACAAAAAAGAAGTAGAAGCCTTAGGCATTGAAATCGGTACCGTTTGCACGTTTGTAGATGGTTTTGAAGTAGGCAATCATGGTTATTGGATTGCTCGTGCCCATGACAATCGTATGGGAGGAGTGATTATTGCAGAAGTAGCTCGTCTGTTGAAAGAAAATAAAAAGAAATTGCCTTTTGGATTATATATCGTGAATTCGGTGCAAGAAGAAGTTGGCTTAAATGGCGCAACTATGATTGCACAACGATTGAAACCAAATGTTGCGATTTGTACTGATGTTACACACGATACTGCTACACCTATGATGAATAAAGCAGCACAAGGGGAAGCAACTTGTGGCGAAGGTCCTGTGGTTTGTGTAGGTCCTGCAGTACATAATATTTTACGCGAAATGATTGTTGACACAGCTAAGAAAAATAATTTCAAATATCAATTGCAAGCGGTTAGCCGATTTACTGGAACGGATACTGATGCGTTTGCTTTTAGCAATGGCGGAGTTCCTAGTGCATTAATTTCTTTGCCTTTGCGTTATATGCATACAACAGTTGAAACGGTTCATAAAGACGACGTTGAAAACTGTATTAAATTAATGTATGAAGTATTGTTGAAATTGACTCCAAAAACGAATTTCCAGTATATGTAATTTAAATATGCTAGAATGAAGCCGATGAGTTGAATGCTTGTCGGCTTTTTTTTTTAATTTCACATTTTATTATACTCTTATGCAAAATCCATTTAAAAAAGGCGATACAAAAACGTTCACTAAAATAGTGTTGCCAACTGAAATTGCCCAATTTGAGAGTGGGCTTGTGCATGAAGTATATGCTACATTTTCAATTGCGAAAGATGCGGAGTGGAGTGGGCGATTATTTGTTTTAGAAATGAAACAAGATGATGAAGAAGGAATTGGAACCCACATTTCGGTAGAACATAAATCGCCAGCTTTTGTGGGAGAAGAAGTTCACTTTATTGCTACATTTGAAGAAGTTACAGACAGAGGAGAAATAATCACATCGTTTCAAGCATTTTGTGGCGATCGATTAATCGCAAAAGGTATTCAAGGACAACGAATATTATTGAAAAGTGTTTTACAAGAAAAATTTAATGTTATTAGGAATTAGATTTTTAAATTTTGCATCATTAATAAACTAAAGCGATCTTCTCAGCCCAAACTTTGTATTCTTCTTTTGAATAATGCAATTTATCCTCCGCTAAATAGATTTCATTCGTAGCATGGTCTCTTGAAGAGCTGGTTACATCAATGTATTTGCATCCCAAAGTCAATGTAATTTCTTTATTGATTTTATTAAAATTATCTATTTGGTTTGAGGTTTCAATTTTATCTCTTTCGGTATTGAAAGGAGTTAATCCCCAATCAGGTATTGATAAAACAATTACATGCTCAGCAATTCCTTTTGCATACAAAATTGCCTGACATATTAATGAATAAAATTGCCATTCATATTCTTCCAAACTTCTACCGCGATATTGATTGTTGACACCAATTAATAGGGTAACTAAATCATAATCAAAACTTGGTTTTTCTTTGGCAATGGCCATCGATAATTCATCCGTAGTCCATCCAGTAACAGCAATTAATTTATCTAGGGTTGTTTCTATTCCTTTTTTATTTAAAATAGAAACTAATTGTGATGGAAAATTTTCGTTGTAATTTACCAATTCCCCAATTGTATAACTGTCGCCTAATGCTAAATATTTCATCTTTATTTTGTTTTAAAAGATAATAAAATGGTTTCTATTTCTTTTTGAAATAAGCCTGCATTTTTTTTATCTGCGGTACCATTAAAGTTATATGCCATGCTGTCTTTTGTATTGAAATAAGTATATCCATTTACAACATAATGATTGCTGTCTGCAGGCGTAAATTCAAATGAATATTGATAGAATTTTTTATCACCAATTTGTTTCATTCCTTTGTTTTCAATCATTAATTTAGGGTTCGAAATTTTAAATTGAGCAATGGTTGTTAAATTATAAAGGCTGTCCGAAATATTCATTGGCAGTTGTTCTGTCCAAATCAATATATTTTCTTGATAAGCATCGGAAGCATCGGTTAACGGTTGTTTGAGTGTAATTAAATTAGGTTGATTGGGCGTTTTTACAGTTTCCCATTTTTTCGGGAAGTCAAATTCAATCTTCAAGCTATCTGATTTTAGATGAATCGTTTCTGCTTTTGATTCATTTGATTTTTCATTTGTTTTTGAATCATTTTTGCACGCAATAAAACCCGTTATCATCAATATACTGAGTATACATATTTTTTTCATGATGCAAATATAAGTTAGTTTTCGATTGTTGTTTTTTAGTTTTAGGGAATTCATTTACTAAATGGTTTATATAAATTGTATTTCAATTTGGAAAGAAAGCCATCGTATTTTTTGCGCTTTATTATTTATGGATTGCTCAAAGAGAACATCTCTATTGAAAATAAAAAAACCTACACAAAATGTAGGTTTTTTACTAAGTTTTGAAAAAGTCAACTTATTCAGCAGAAGGTGTTTCTTCAGCTGGAGTTTCAGCTACTGGAGTTTCCTCAACAGCAGGAGCTTCTTCAGCTACTGGTGCTTCTTCAACCACTGGAGTTTCAGCTACTGCTTCTACTTTTTTGATGATTGGTTGAATTACATTAGCTGCTTTTTGCTTTTTGTGAGCAATTTCTCTTTCAGCAACTAACTTTTCGTGTGTTGCATTCCAAGCTTCAAATTTCTCTAAAGCGGTTGTTTCGCTAAACAAACCTAATTTCACTCCGCGCATCAAGTGTTTCAAATACAATACACCTTTAAACGAAAGAATTCTGTTTACAGTGTGTGTTGGTTCTGCTCCACGAGATAACCAGTGCAATGCACGTTGACCATTGATATTAATGGTAGCTGGAGTTGTTAAAGGATTGTATGTACCTAACTTTTCAATGAATTTACCATCACGACGTGATGTTGCGTTAGCTACTACGATGAAATAAAATGGGCGTTTCTTAGCGCCATGACGTTGAAGTCTGATTCTTACTGACATAAATAATAGAAATTATTTTAGTTTGTTAATAAATTAAAACGCGAATGTATGGGTTTATTCTAAAATAATAAAAATTTTAACGATAAATATTATTACGAATACTTTTTTAGCTGTTATTACCATTAAAAGTGTCGATTTTGAATTCAATCGTAAATAAAACAAATGTTTAGTTTATTTTTGATTTTGCTATGATAAAAATATTAGAACATTTTGGCAACTATATAATCATGCTTAAGGGGATGTTTTCAAAACCCGAGAATGGCCGTGTATATTGGAAAGAATTTGTACATCAGTGCTATGAGCTAGGCATGGGATCACTTGGCATTGTAGTTATTATTTCGCTTTTTTTGGGAGCAGTAACTACCATTCAAACTGCCTATCAATTAGTGTCTCCCTTGGTTCAAAAATATGTGATTGCTGAAATTATTAGAGACAGTGCTTTTTTAGAATTAAGTCCAACGGTGGTTTGTATTGTATTGGCTGGTGTAGTGGGTTCTAAAATAGCATCAGAGTTAGGAAATATGCGTGTTTCAGAACAAATTGATGCATTGGAAATCATGGGAATTAATTCCAAAACCTATTTAATATTACCTAAAATTGTGGCTGCATTTGTGATGATTCCTTGTTTAATTGTTATATCTATGTTTTTAACTGTTTGGGGCGGATATTTAGCTGCCACAATAAGCGGAGTCATGAGCAGTCAGCAATTTAATCAAGGTTTAGTAAAAGATTTTGTTTCGTTTAACTTAATTTTTGGATTAATTAAGTCGTTCACATTTGCATTCATTATATCCAGTGTTTCTGCCTATTTTGGTTACCATGTAAAAGGAGGTGCTTTAGAAATTGGACAAGCATCTACTAAATCAGTTGTGGTAAGTTGCATATTAATTTTGTTTGCCGATTATGGATTGGCTGCATTGTTGTTGTAATTTTTAAAAGAAAAACTTGGGTTGAAGAATTAAATTTGAAAAAGCGCTTCGCAAAATTGATCATATTTTATTGCATTGGAAAGAATATTGTAGATGCAATTGGTCTCAAAAAATAGTAACATGATTGAAGTAAAAAATATTAAAAAATCGTTTGGGTCAAAAGTTGTTTTGAATGATGTGTCATGCAAAATGGAAAGTGGTAAAGTGAATTTAATTATTGGTTCGAGTGGCAGTGGTAAAACAGTTTTCCTGAAATGCTTAGTTGGTTTGATGGGTTTAGATTCGGGAGATGTTTTATATGAAGGCAAAAATGTAGCCACAATGCAAGAACAAGAACAAAAAGAACTTCGAACCCAAATAGGGATGTTGTTTCAAGGCTCTGCGTTGTTTGATAGTTTAACTGTGGAACAAAACGTCATGTTTCCGTTGGATATGTTTACTAAAAAATCATCTGCTGAAAAATTAAAACGAGTAAATGAAGTGTTAGATCGAGTTAATTTAAAGGACAGTAACAATAAGTTTCCAGCAGAAATTAGTGGAGGAATGAAAAAAAGGGTGGCATTGGCACGAGCCATTGTATTAAATCCTAAATATTTATTTTGCGATGAGCCAAATTCTGGCTTAGATCCTCAAACCTCTTTGGTTGTCGATAAGCTCATCATGGAAATTACTAAAGAATATAATATTACCACCATTATGAATACACACGATATGAATTCTGTAATGGAAAGTGGAGATAAAATCATTTTCTTATACCAAGGTGAAAAACGTTGGGAAGGCTCTAAAGAGGATATTATTTTTAGTAAAGATGAAAAATTAAATAATTTTATTTTTGCCTCTGAGTTTTTACAAGAAGCAAAAAAAATGAGAATGATGGAAGCAAAATAATTTAGTATAAATTTTGCACTGCATGTATTTTATACTTTGATTGATATAAAGCAGCATTCATTTATTCTATCTGTAAAAATAAAATAAGTTAAATGCAAATACTATTTTAATCAACTGTATCATCTGATTAAACTGTGACTATATTTGCAACATGTCATCTGCCACACATCTTAAAGTAGAAAACTCATATCGAAACATTATTAGTTTGGCTTTGCCTATCAGTATTTCTATTTTAATTCCTCAAATAAGTATTTTAACAAACACTCTTTTTTTAGGAAATTATAAACCCACCGTAAATAATTTAACCACACAAGATTTATTATCAGCATCTGGGATCGCTGGGATTTATTACTTAACCTTAGTCATGATAGGGTACGGTATGGTTTCTGGGATGTTGATGTTGATGAGTAGAAAAGCAGGAGAAAACGACAATTTAGGAGTAGGAAAAATATTTTCTAACGGTATAATTATGTGTTTGCTGTTAAGTACTGTTTTAGTTGGGACCTCTTTTTTTCTGGCACCTACAATTTTTTCATTTAGCATTCATGATGTGAATATTCAAAATGCTTGTTTGAAATTTATCAATATTAGAATTTGGGGGTTGCCATTTATTATGCTTTGTCAATTGTCGAATTCCTTGTTTTTAGCTACTTCAAATTCTAGCAGAATTATCATTGGTTCAATTGTTCAAACGATTGTAAATGTGTGCTTGGATTATTTTCTCATTTTTGGTGTTGGATTTTTTCCAGAAATGGGCCTAGAAGGAACTGCTTTAGCTTCTTGTTTTTCAGAAGTATTTTATGCATTTACTGTTTTTTTAATTATTCGATTTCAAGCTAGTTTTAAATTTTTTGAGATTCATTTGACCAAACATTTTAGTTGGATTATTATAAAAGAAACATTTTTAAAAGCTTCGCCCATCATGGTGCAATATTTTTTAAGTATTGGCGCATGGGAAGTTTTTTTTATTTATGTAGAGCATCTTGGCAAATCAGAATCTGCCATTTCACAACTCCTTCGCTCTGTATTTGGATTGGTAGGAGTTGCCGCTTGGGCCTTAGCTTCTACCTGCAATTCAATGGTAAGTAATTTAATCGGTCAAGAAAAACTAAACGAAGTAATTCCATTAATTAAAAAAGTAGCTACAGTGAGTTTTTTAGTAGCGTTAAGTTTAGGGATACTGTTGCTCATTTTTCCGGAACATTTTTTGAGGATATTAACCGATGACGAAATGCTAATTCAAGGAGGAATTGCATCCTTGCGCATAGTGGTTTTAGCCACATGGATGCTTTCTGTTTCCACCATTGTATTTAATGGAGTTGTGGGCATTGGCGATACCAAGGTAAATATGTATTTTGAATTAACGGCTATTGTATTGTATTTAATTTATTGTACTACTATCATCGAAAAAATGAAATTGCCGTTGCCATTTGCTTGGGGTTCCGAGTTTGTTTATTGGCTGAGTTTATTTACAATGAGCAGTTTATATTTATATCGATGGAGAAAGAAGCAGGTTGGCAATTTGAGCTAATCGATTTGAGTATGAAATATTATACTTCCAACGAATAATTAACATAGCATTGAATCGTTTTCTCGTGTATAAACAAAACCGCTTTGCTATTAAATAAAAATACAATATAGATAAACTTTAATGATTCTCTAACAACTTAAAGCATATCACATACATCTAAATACTTATTTTTGCAATATGTATACAATTATTTCAGCAACAAATAGAATCGGCAGCAATACACTGAAGGTTTCAAAACAATATCAAGCATTTTTTAAAGAACAAGGCATTGATGCTGAATTACTTTCGTTAGAAGACTTTAATTCATTTCAAAGAGATGAAAATTTTAATCAATTGGAATCTGAATTTTTAGCACCAGCATCTAAATTTATTTTTGTCATGCCTGAGTATAATGGAAGTTTTCCAGGTGTTTTTAAATTGATGATGGACATCAGTGATTTGTCTACTTGCTGGAACTTTAAGAAGGTAATGCTAGTTGGTGTTGCCAGTGGAAGGGCAGGAAATCTACGTGGAATAGACATCATGACGAACATGTGTAACTACATGAAAATGCATGTGTTTTTCAATAAATTGCCAATTTCAGCAGTTTCATCTGAAATAGAAAATGATGTTTTTATAAAAGAGCAAACTATTCAAACGATTAAAACACAAATCGAAGGATTTATTAAATTTTAATATGGCAAAATCAAAAGGGATCGGTTTTGTTTTCTTAATTTTAATATTTGCATTAATTGAATATTATGCATTTACTGCAATCCGTTTTTCGATACGAAATGTAAAAAATCCCTACAAAACATCTATTCTTGTAACCTATATAGCAATAACTATAATTTGGTTCGCATCCATTGCTATGTTTCCTATTTTAAGAAATATGGATATGAGCAAAGCCATGAGAAATTTTGTGGTCAGCTTCGCCATGGGTATTTTAATTACAAAAATTTTAATTGCAATTGTTTTATTAATTGATGATTTAAGAAGAGGAACTACGCATTTATTGGGGTTGTTTTACAACAAAGAAAATATGCCAGTGGCTATAGAAAGAGGAATGACTCGATCTGAATTTATCAATAAATTTGCATTGCTTTTTGGGGGCACAATTTTTGGAACCATGCTTTATGGAATGAGTAATCGGTATAATTATACCATCAAAAATATCTCACTTTCATTCGCAAATTTACCCAAAGCATTCAAGGGAATGAAGATTGTACAAATCTCAGACATTCATTCTGGTAGTTTATCTGATTTAAATGCTGTTGCAAAAGGCATAGAAAAAATAAATGCGATCAATGCCGACGCTATTTTTTTTACTGGAGATTTAGTAAATAATAAAAGTGATGAGGCTGAAGAATTCATCCCAATTTTTTCCAAATTAAAAGCCAAACATGGTGTTTTTTCTGTTTTAGGAAATCATGATTATGGCGATTATGTAGAATGGGAAAGTAAAGCGCACAAGAAAGCTAATTTGGAAAGATTGAAACAAATTCATCAAGAAAATGGATGGCGATTATTATTAGATGAGCATGTTGTATTAGAGCAAGATGGAGAAAAAATGGCACTCATTGGCGTAGAAAATACCAGTTTTAAAAATCGTTTTCAAACCTACGGCAGTTTAGAAAAAGCCTATAAGGGATCAGAAATTCATCCTTTTAAAATTTTATTAAGCCACGATCCTTCTCATTGGGATGGTGAAATTAACTCAAAGTACAAAGACATAGATTTAACATTGAGCGGGCACACTCATGGTTTTCAATTTGGCATAGACATTCCTTGGTTGAAGTGGAGTCCGGTTCAATATGTTTACAAACAGTGGGCTGGGTTATATCAAAAAGACAATCAACATTTATATGTAAATAGAGGATTCGGATTTTTAGGGTATCCTGGTAGAGTCGGCATTATGCCAGAAATTACTGTAATTGAATTGAGTTAGTCTGTAAGAAATGTAAAATTTATAATTCTCTAAACATAAAATAAAAATGAAAATACTCATGGTTTGTTTAGGCAATATTTGTCGATCTCCAATAGCAGAAGGCGTATTGCAACATTTAGCAAATAAACATAATTTAAACTGGACAATTGAAAGTGCAGGCACCAATCAATTTCATATTGGAGAAGCACCACATAAAAGTTCTCAAAAAGTATGCAAAGAAAATGGAATTGATATTTCTTATCAGCGAGCACGTCGATTTAAAAAAGAAGATTTTGTTGAATATGATTTAATTTTTGCCTTAGCAACCGATGTAATTGATGAAATGAAAACCCTCACCAATGCCCATTTTAATGAAACAAAAGTGCAATTATTGTTAGATGTAATTTATCCTGGTGAAAATAAATCGGTTACCGATCCTTGGTATGGAACCGAAGCAGGATATTACCCTGTTTTTGAAGAAATAAAAAAATGTTGTGAGGCAATTCTGACAAAATACAAATAATGGAACAAGAAATTCCACATCGATATTTTATTCTCAATAAGCCATTTAATATGGTTTCTCAATTTGTGAGTACAGATGAAGTTCCTCTGTTAACAGCTATTGATTTTAATTTTCCTGAAGGAACCCATGCCATCGGTCGATTAGATGCACACTCTGAAGGATTGTTGATTTTAACGACCAATAAAAAAGTTACTCGATTATTATTTCAAGGGAAAGTGCCTCACAAACGAACTTATTTGGTGCAAGTATTGCAACATATGACACAAGAATCTGTTCAAAAAATAAGAGACGGAGTGTCCATTCGAATTAAAGGAAATGTGGATTGGACAACAACCCCTTGTGAAGCCGAAATTGTAGAAAAGCCTGCCGATTTATTTTTAGTAGAAAATGCGCTGCAAGATTTTATTCCTCACACATGGTTAACCATTTCACTCACCGAAGGTAAGTTTCATCAAGTTCGAAAAATGGTATTGGCCCTGCGTCATAAGTGCCGAAGATTAATCAGAATGTCAATTGAAGATATACATTTAGAAGATTTGCAGCCCGGTTGTGTAAGAGAAATGAATGAAGTAGACTTTTTTAAAAAATTGAAGATTGATTATCCGTAATTTTTTGGAGGTCATCGACATTTTCTATATTCATCCACAACGGCGTTGGCACCATTCAACTAATTGTCTTTATTCAACTTCTTAAATTCGATTTTAATCCTCATTTTTGCCAAATGTTGCAACATGTTAAAAATATTTCAATCAACGATTTTACCTATCTCTTACCAGATGAGAAAATTGCTCGCTACCCTTTAGAAAAAAGAGACGAATCCAAATTATTGGTTTATCAAAACGGAGTTATATCAGATTTTAAATTCAATGAAATTACTTCTATTTTAAATGAAAATTCATTGCTGATCAGCAATGAAACAAAAGTAATTGCATCGCGTTTATTGTTTCAAACTTTATCAGGTGCTAATATTGAAGTCTTTTGTTTAGAGACTCATTTTCCTGCTGAAATAAATCAAAGTTTACAATCAAATTCTTCTGTGCAATGGATGTGTATGATTGGAAATTCTAAAAAATGGAAGCCAGAAGAGTCGTTAACAATGGTTTGCAATGAATTTAATTTAACCGTAAAAAAAGTTTCACAACAACAAAATGGCTGGATTGTTTTATTCGAATGGGATAATTCATCTAAAACATTTGCTGATATTTTAGCACAAGCAGGACATATTCCATTGCCTCCCTATTTAAATCGAACAGACGAGGAAAGTGATAAGGTACGCTATCAAACTATTTTTGCAAAACACGAAGGTTCGGTGGCAGCACCTACAGCAGGTTTGCATTTTTCAAATGAAGTGGTTCATAATTTGGCAACAAAAAATATTCATTTCGCTACAGTAACGTTGCATGTTGGAGCGGGTACATTCTTGCCTGTAAAAGCAGATACATTGGAAGGGCATCACATGCACGAAGAAATTTTTGTAGTTACTTTAGATTCATTGCGCAAAATTAGAAATAATAATGGGCAACGAATAGTAGTTGGAACGACTTCATTAAGAACTATTGAAAGTCTTTATTGGACTGCCATTCAATTGCAATCAAATGAAGCATTAAATCTTTCAGATTGTCATGTGACACAATGGATGCCGTATGAACAAATGCCAAGCATGACAGCTAATGAAGCACTTGATTTATTAATTCATCATGCAGAAAAAAATAATTTAACACAAATTAGCGGAAAGACCAGTTTGCTAATTGCGCCGGGCTATGATGTAAAAATGGTCGATGGAATCATCACAAATTTTCATCAACCCAATAGCACATTGTTGTTGTTGGTTTCTGCCATGGTAGGCGATGATTGGCAAACCATTTATGAACATGCTCTGCAAAATAATTATCGATTTTTAAGTTTTGGCGATAGCTCTTTATTGATGAAAAAAACAAATGCATAAAATACATTCCATGAAAAAAATAATATTATTCTTTTTAATTGTAATTCCAATTGCACTTTTCTCAAAAAATTCAACGGAAGGTTCTATCAAATATCAAATTACTTATAAAGAAGCAAAAGAAACTCTTTTGCAATTAGTATTGCTTGATAGCTTAACCAATGACACAATCACAAATTCGATTGAAATTGCTTGTGTAAATCAACAAGATTCTTCAATAAAAGAGAACGTGTTGGTGTATGATTATGAAAAAATGATTCAGCCCATCTCATTCATTCCGGCATTGTATACATTTAAAAATAGTGGTTGCAAAGTAAGTAATGTAGATATCAAGAAGAATAAATTAAATTGTGTAACATTATTTATTTCAAGAGGTACTGTAGCTTTTTTATATTCGCTGACTGATACAACGCGAGTTGATTTAGAGGCTAAAATGATGTTTCAGCAATACGATCCGCAGCACGCTATGCTGCAAGATTGTAAAAAAATAGGGAATTATCAATCGGGCAATTATTTTATAGAAATCAATACATTTCCTGTTTCAAAAAAACGATTGAAAGTAGAGGCTGGACAAATAAATACAATCGTCATTGAAAAACCAGGAAAACTCATCATCAATAAGCCAACAAGTATTTCGTCATTAAAAATATTTGAAAATAAATTTCGTACTTGGAGAGAAAATAAAGAACTCGATTTAAATTCCAAAGCATCTTATAATCTAACAATTCAACCTGGAAATTATAAATTTACTTGGATTGAAAATAATACCCAAAAGGAATCAATGATTGTTATTCAATCTAATCAAACAGAAAACCTCTTGTTTAGTAAGTAATCATTATTGTTCTGTACCCATTAATAAATAGGCCTTGATGAAACCATCCAACTCGCCATCCATAATTGGGCCCACATTGCCTACTTCGTAATCTGTTCTGTGGTCTTTAATCATTTTGTACGGATGAAAAACATAGGATCGAATTTGTGAACCCCACTCAATTTTCTTTTTGTTGGCATTGGCTTCGTCTCTGATGGCATTTCTTTTTTGCAATTCAATTTCATACAATCTACTTTTAAGCATTTGCATTGCCAATTCCCTGTTCCCAAGTTGGCTTCTGTCTTGCTGACAAACCACTACAATGCCTGTAGGAATGTGAGTTAACTGTACTTTGGTTTCTACTTTATTAACGTTTTGTCCGCCAGCACCACCACTTCGAGAGGTTTCCATTTTAATATCCGCAGGTAAAATTTCTATGTTAATGGTATCGTCAACTAATGGATATACGTTTACTGAAGCAAAACTGGTATGACGACGCGCATTGCTATCAAAAGGCGAAATACGCACCAAGCGATGCACGCCATTTTCACTTTTCAATAATCCAAATGCAAAGCTTCCTTCAATTTGAAATGTACATGTTTTTATACCAGCACCATCTCCCCATTGCCAATCTACTTCCGAAATAGACCAACCTTGTTTTTGAGCATACATTCTATACATACGAGCCAATATTTCGGCCCAATCTTGGCTTTCGGTTCCACCGGCTCCAGCATTAATTTGCAACATCGCCGTCAGCTCATCTTCGGGCTCGTTTAAAGTAGATTTAAATTCTAATTCATCAATTTTTTCAATTGCTAAATCAAAGGCTTGTTTTGCGTCCTCTTCTGCGGCTTCGCCCTCTTTCCAAAACTCAAACATCACAGCAAAATCTTCTACAGCTGCTTCGGTTTTAGTATACAAATCGGTCCAAAATGAATTGGTTTTTATTTCTTTTAATACCGCGGTTGCTCGTTTATTGTCGTCCCAAAAACCAGCTGATAAACTCAACGCTTTATCATTCTCAATTTTATGGAGTTTTTCATCTAAATTTAAATAATTACGCAACGATTTTACTCGTTCACGCATTTCTTTTAATTGTTCAATCGTCATAAGATGGCAAATATAAGGAGAGATGTTCGATGTCTGATGATAGCGTGATGATTTTGAATATGATCACTTCAGTTTCGAATTAATTATCGTTAGGTTTCTTAGCAAATTAAATAAACAGATTGGTGAGGTGCCAATCTGTAGAAAATTGTTTCAAACATACCTTAATTCGTCTCTGTTTGTTTATTGTAAATCAGTTGGCAAACTTTATCCATCGCTTTAAAAATGGCAACATCAAAATTGGGTGCTTTCGTAATGGATGTTAATGTTACAACGGCATTGTATAAAATTTCGTTTTCTTTACGAACCATTCGTTCTATTAGATGAACTTGATTGCTGCCTTTTGGGGATTCTGAAACGACAATTTCTTCTGTATTTACATCGATTGCAAATAATAAATTCTTATTCATTGTTTTTTTAATTTGGTTTATAATTTATCCATGTAAATGACATCGTCCATTAGAATTGGTCGTTTTGTTTTTACATCTAGTTCCTTTTTTGGTGGTACCTGAACATTGGCTTGAATTACCCGAATTGCTTGAGTGCGCATTTGAATTAGATGAAGAAGGTCTTGTTGTTTTTCCATCACAGCAGTTTGTGCCCACTTTTTTATTGTGTACTTTACAAAAGCAACTGTTTGATTTGCTTCGATTGCATTTCATGCAAAGTAATTGAATGTTGGATGCATCACTGCTGCCACCACAAGAAAATGGAATTACATGATCGTATTCTAATCTTATAGAACTGCCACAACATCTGCACATTCCTCCATCTCTTGTGTAAACAATTTTTTTTGTTGTGCCTGAAATATATCGACTCTGTGAAAAACTACAAACACTGAATAGAAGGAACGATAAGATGATAAGTAAATTTTTCATTAGTATATTTTTATTATTTGAGGAGTTTAGTTTTTTTTAAATCATTGATTTACAAAGCCAATCTGTTTGATTTATGTGTAAATTTAAATATTTCAAATCAACTATCCAAATCAACAAAACATCAATTTTTTTCTAGAGTTTACTGACTTTTTTTATGAGTAGCTGCGAAATAAATTTTGGTAAGGTTTAAATCAAATCTGCAATATCGGCCAATGCCATGGGAAGGGGTAGATCTTCATATTCTGAAATTGCATACCAAGTGAGATCTTCGGTGTCAATAAATTCGAGGCAAGATGCGCCAATGGATAATTTATAATCGAGGTGAGTATAGCTGGGCACAAAGTAGCCAGGGTAAAAAAAATCGAGTTTGTTTTCGAGGCAAATGTCTATTTGTAAATAAATTAAATATTTGCCTAAACTGTGGTTTTTATATTTGGGATGATAATAGGATGAAATTCCTTCGGCACTTTTGTGACCTACATCAAAATAGCTGCAAGCAATGAGTTCGTTTTGATCATATAAATTAATTTCATAAGTATTAAAAACATCCTCTTTTTGAGTTCCAAAAAAGTACATCAAATCGGTTAAGGAAGTAGAAGTTCTAAAGGGCATGGCTTCTCTGTAGGTTTGAAATAATTTTTCGTGGGCTTCGTCAATGGCAAACTTTTTAAGTTCGATGCGAAAATCTTTATTTCTCTTACGAAGGTTGTGGTAGGTTTTGGTATGCACGTAATCTTTTAATCGGTTTCGTAACCAAATGGTTCTGTAAATGCGCTGTTGAAACGTAACAAAATTAGTTGTAAACAAAGATTGTCCCATTCGAAACCAACCTATAGCCAGCATTTGGTCTAATACTTGTGGTTCATGTTTGGTAGGGTAAATGAATTGTTCAAACATATAAGAGTGAAGGCAGATGACAGATGTCAGATGTCAGTTTTTTTTAGTTTCAAAATTAGGGGATTATAAAATAATTTTTCAAATTGATTCTGTAAATATTCATAATTGGTGCAGGCATTTATTTGTCAACAACTCCAATCATTACGCCAAACTCGCCATCGGTTTGAATGAAGTTTTGTGAGGGCGCATAAAATCGGCTCACAAATCCATCCAAATACAAGGCTTCTTTACAGCCGTGATCTTGATAAAATTTGGCAAATTGGTAAAAATTAATGGGCTGTGCACTCATCGAAAACAATACATTTCCGTTGCTATCGATGCCCACGCCATTTCGAATGTTTAGGTTGCTGCTTTCTTTTTCAAATAAGGAATTTATCTTGCCTTCATGAATCAGTAGGGGACCGCTTTGGGTAGCATAATAGGCTTCCTTTAAATATTGTTTTGCATTTTTGGTGGAGGTTACAATGGCTTTTTTATTTTTTGTGAGCAGAAAAACCCCGTTCGGATTTAAGTAAAAATTGCCTTTCCCTTTTCGAGTATTGAGTGGAGTAATGGTTTTGCCTTTATGTACAAACCAACCCAAGGGCGATTGATTTTCCATGTACATGCCTCCATTGCATGCAAAAAGTAATTGTTGGTTTTGTTGTTTGCAAACATTTTTTAAATAGCCTAAACTTCCAATGATGCTGTCTTTTGTGTCTTTCCAGAAAAGTTGAATCTCTTCTTTTTTTGAATCGACAGTATAATAAACAAAGGCATCTTTGGCTGCCGCATTGTTGAGGGCACCTATAATTTCTTTGCCAGCTTTATGAGCTTGATTTTTAATTTCCTTTTTAGTTTGTTCGTCCAGTTGATTGCAACTAATGAGAATTAATAGCAAAAAAGAGGTTAGATATCGGAAGTCATTTATTGGGGATTGCATCTATATTTAAAATTGGTGATAATTATTTTTTTTAAATTGTAAATCTAACATCTTTTCAAAAGCTCTTCATGTAATTTCAATACTTGTGGAATTACTAAATGTTCATCGTCATTGAGGATTTCATAATCGCAAAATTTTCTTTTTTCTTCATCAGAAAGTTGTTTGTTTGCCCGGTTCATGGCTTCATTGTGCGAGGTGTGGTCTCGTTTTATTACGCGAACAATTCGTTTTTCTAAAGGGCAAGAAACCAATATCAATTTATCCAAGGAAAGATTGGAGGCACTTTCAATCATTAATGCGGCTTCTTTAATTGCATAGGGAGCTGTTTGTTTTTGCATCCAATTATCGGCATGTATTTTCACTCTAGGGTGCACGATGCTATTGAGTACTTTTAATTTTTCAATGTCATTAAATACAAGGTCTCGGAGAGCATCTTTGTCAAAATAATTATTTTTATAAACGCCTTCACCAAAATGAGCTATGATTTCTTGTTTCATTGCTGCATCGGTATCATATAACTTTTTGGCTTCATCATCGGCATAATAAATAGGAATGCCCAATGTTTGAAATATTTTACAAACAGTAGTTTTCCCGCTGCCAATTCCTCCTGTAATGCCAATTTTAAGCATGATTCTTTTTTTCAAAAGTACAATTAATAAATTCCAAATATCAATTTTTTTGAGTCAAAAATGGTCTAGATAAAGTGCCTTTTGTGTATTAAAAAAAGCTTCACGAAGTTCAATATTCAACCGGTGCTATCGCCACAAAAGATGCATTTAGAAGAGGTCGACGATTTCAAAAAAATAATTCAACTCATTTTCCTCATTTTGTTTAGATGTCAAGGTAGATAAAAACTAATCGCTGAAAA
>CANHJA010000010.1 GCA_947460795.1 Bacteroidota bacterium
TATTCAGTAGATCTCACTGATATAAAATAAAATGGATCCATGCAGAAAACTTCAATCAATGTTAATATTTAACGCCGAAAAATAATAAAATTATTATTCTTAACGTAGGCTCAAATGCCACAAACTTAATTGCAGAAGGCTATCAAGAATAGAGCATTTTCTAAAAAAACAGTAAGGAATTTTAAAGAAATCATTGTTTAAATCGCAGATACCTGTGGCAGAGGCTCCTCGATAAGGGTAAAAGGTATACTGTCAAATAATATAGCCAATTTCCCTTTCATTTTCTTAGTAAGTTATTGATTCTTGTAGTTTATTTCCTTTTAGAATAAAATATTTAAGAGTTTCAATACTAGGGAAGTCTGGCGCGTCGTCTTTGGCATATTCTAATTTGATAATATGTAATTTATTGTCCATTATTTCTTTAACTATGAACCTAAAATTTGGTTTAAACGCTGTGACTTCTTTAATTATTCCATTATTATTAGCATATACAACAATGCCGTTACCCAAAAAAGCGTTTCCTCCGTCTTTCGGAGTTAATGCATAGTATACTACTGCATCTATTTTTCCGTCGCCGGTCATGTCGCCTAGAAAAACTTCATTATAACCGATTCCAGATCCTTTGATTTGAAATTTAGTGTAGTTTTTGTTAAACTCCTTTGAAGCTTTCTTTTTTAAGTCAGTTGTCTGCGCAATTAAATTAAAAGCGAAAGTGAAAGAGGATATTAATAGAATTAAACTGATTTTCATAATTATGTCTGTTTTAAAAAAGATTCTGCTTCTTATATGTTTATACACAAATATATTTTATTGTTATTAAACTGACAATGTCAGATTTGATATATTGGCAAAATCCTCACTTTTATACGTAAAATTAATCGCATCGATTAATGTAATTGCTAACTTTTGCCAAATTTTAATCCAATCGATCAATGTAATTAATTGCATCGATTAATGTAATTGCTAACTTTTGCCGAATTTTAATCTAACCGATCAATGTAATTAATCGCATCGATTAATGCAATTGCAAAATTTTGCCAAATTTTAATCCAACCGATCAATGTAATTAATCGCATCGATTAATTTTAGGTATTAATTTGCTAAAAAAGGCATGAACCATTCAAAAGCCTCAGCAAATTAGTGGTAACAATAATATTGAAATGCGAAAAGGACGAACACGCTATATTTGCTCCATAAAATAGCAGCAAGCCGTTATCTAGAAATGGAGGAAACAAAATTAAAAAAAACAATTGCCATAATTGGAGGGGGTGCTTCTGCTATGATGCTTGCTTGTTCGTTGGATAGCACAAAATATTCCATTGCATTGTATGAGAAAAACAAGGCATTGGGGCGTAAGTTTTTAGTGGCTGGAGATGGTGGATTGAATATAACGCATTCAGAAAATAAGGATCTGTTTATTGAAAGATACCGAAATGCTGCTTTTATAAAACCTTTTCTTAATCATTTTTCGAATACCGATTTTATCCATTGGTTACAAAGCATTGGGATTGAAACCTTTGTTGGAAGCAGCAAAAGAGTATTTCCTGTTAAAGGAATAAAACCCATTCAAGTTTTAAAAGCCATCGAAAAAAAAATGACCCAAAACAAAGTGTCTCTTTTTTATAACCATGAATGGACAGGTTGGAAAGAAAATAACTTATTATTTCAAAAGGGTGGACAAACAATAGAAGTTAAGCCAGACATTACCGTATTTGCTTTGGGAGGCGCCAGTTGGAAAGTTACAGGCAGCCATGGAAACTGGTTGGATGTATTTGCACAAAAAGGAATTGCCACCGTGCCATTTTCGCCCTCCAATTGTGCTTTTAAAGTAGACTGGAAATCCGAATTTATCCAAGAGCATCATGGCAAGGCATTGAAAAATGCTTCTTTTCGTTGTGATCAAAAAATACAAAAAGGGGAGGCCACTATTACCCAATTTGGAATAGAGGGAAGTGGTGTTTATCCCTTAAGCGACAATATAAGAAACCAATTGATTGATAATCAAAAAGCAGTTATTTATGTTGATTTCAAATTGGAGCTCTCTGAAAATGAATTGATTCACATCTTAAAAAATGATCCTAAATTATCGGTAAAAGATGTTTTGTTGAAACGAATTAAACTGACAAAAACCCAATATGATTTAATCAAAAGCTATACCACCAAAGAGGAATATCTTTCTCCACAATTTGTAGCCAATTGCATTAAATATTTCCCTATAGAAATAACGGGTTTAGGAGAAATTGATGAAGCCATTTCAACAACTGGTGGAATTGATTTAACGGCAGTAACATCCCATTTAGAATGCAAACATGCAACATCTGTTTTTTGTATCGGTGAAATGCTCGATTGGGATGCGCCTACAGGTGGTTATTTGTTGCAAGCTTGCTTTAGTATGGGAAATTATTTGGCCAGTTATTTAAACCAAAAGTAAAAAAAGGAGGGCTTATTACACAACATTATCGTTCTAAGGATTCGCGCTCGTATTTAATACAAAAAAATAATACAAATTCCACCTCAAACTTAAAATAGATAGTAATATTGCCGAATGGAAATCATGATTTGCAACGTTTCTATTTCAAACGTTTTTAATGAACCTTCTCACAAAGGAGAATTGCACACACAAGTACTTTTTGGTGAAATTGTTACGATTTTAGAAACAGGAAATGAACATTGGATAAAAATTCAAACCGAAAATCAAGAAGATAGTGGATGGGTTTTAGGAACTCAATTTGAATTGATTGCTGAAATTCCTAAGCGAATATTATTGAAAAATAATGAATTGTATTTAAGAAAAAACCAAATTCAAATTCCATTGTTTGCGGGCTCATATATTTTACAAGAAGAATCGTTTACTATTAACAACCATCAATATTGGGTTCTTAAAAATGGTTTCGAAGAATTTAAATTTGATAAATCTGCTTTTGTAAAATCGTATTTATATGCACCTTATGTATGGGGCGGACTCACTATTTCGGGCATCGATTGCTCTGGTTTAAGCAAAGCATATTACAAACAGTTTTCGATTAATTTGCCTCATTTAGCATCAAAGCAAATGGAATTAGGTGAAGTGGTTGATTTTTTACAAGGCGCACAATTAGGAGACTTGGCATTTTTTATCGATAAAGACAATGAAATTAATCATGTAGGCATTTTAATTTCACCAACAGAAATTTTGCATTCTTCATCCAGCAATGGAGGCGTAGAAATTGATTTTATTGACCAAGAAGGAATCATCAATAGAAAAACAAGAAAAAGAACACATTCCTTAAGAGTCGTAAAAAGAATTATTCTTTAAAGGACATTATTTGTTGAATTTCTGCCGCTTTTTCTTCCTCATCAATCATTAAATAAACCTGAGACAAAGCTTCTAATTGATTGTAAATATTTTGATGATTGCTTAATGGCAAATAAGTATACTCATCTGTTTTTAAGTTGTATTTTTTCAAATAAACATCCACATCATTTTGTGTGTAAATAGTACCGTTGTTCGGGTCAATAAAAAATTGAATATTTAATGAAGTTTCTTCTTTTTTATAAAAATCAAATTGTGTACTGAAATAGGCTAAAATAAATTGCTTTGGCAATTGTATTGCAAACACCGGAATGTCTAATTTTTCACAAATAATTTGATACAACAAACCTAAAGAATAATTGTTTCCATTTCGAGTATCCAACACTTCATTAATAAAATAATGTGCTGGTTTGTTGACCTCTAATTCGAAGCCTGTAAATTTATACATACTGTAAAAAATACTGTTCACAACATTTATTTGCTCCAGGGGCGTTAAGTAGTTATTGACTTCCAACCAACAACTTTGATAAAGTGATTTGATTGTTTTGTGAATTTGTTCGTTGTCAAAATCAGCATATAAATAAGATGTTAGCAAAATAGAGCCATCTAAAATAGTTGATTTTGGATCTTTAAACCATTTTTTAAACCGAATTAAAACGTCTTTAAAATTTACGTCATGAATTAAATGTTCAATTTTTACTTGTACATCTAAATTGTTCGTTTGTTGCCCAAACGACTCTAAATTAGGAATAATTTCTTTCCCATAATGCTTCAATTTAGTTGAAACCGTTTGATAAATTTCTTCATCCGGATCATCTAATAAATGTAAAAGTGCTTTTATTTCGCTCGTGTCTTGCATCATCTAATTTCAAAGTTGAAATATATATCGTAAATTCATTTTCGACAGAAATTAAGCGAAATACTTTTTAACAATTGGTAGATAAGTAATTCATAAATTCATAATTTTTAGCTTTTTAAACGGGCGATGTTGAAAAAACGATGTACTTTGCAGACTGAATTTTAAATACATTATGTCAGTAAAAGTAGAAAATCTTACCAAGGTATATGGAGATCAAAAAGCGGTAGACAACATTTCATTTTCTATTAAAAAAGGAGAAATTGTTGGATTCTTAGGCCCCAATGGAGCAGGTAAATCTACTACAATGAAAATGATTACTGGCTATTTGCCATCAACCTCAGGCAGTGCTTATGTTTGTGATGTAAACGTTCAAGATAATCCATTAGAAATACAAAAACGAATTGGCTATTTGCCAGAATCAAATCCTTTGTACATGGATATGTATGTTCGAGAATACCTCGAATTTTTAACGGGTGTTCATCAATTAGGGGATAAAAGTGCTATTAGAATAAATGAAATAATTGAACAAACGGGTTTGCAAGTTGAACAGCACAAAAAAATTGGCTCTCTTTCAAAAGGATATAAACAACGCGTTGGGATTGCTCAAGCTATGATTCACAATCCTGAAGTTTTAATTTTAGATGAACCTACTTCTGGCTTAGATCCGAATCAAATTATAGAAATTAGAGATTTAATCAAAACATTTGGGAAAGAAAAAACAGTGATCCTGTCGACTCACATTATGCAAGAAGTTGAAGCAATGTGCGACCGAGTAATTATTATTAATAAAGGAAATATAGTTGCAGACGATACGTTGGTTAATATTCAATTGAATCATAAAGAAAAATCACTGGAAGAAATTTTTAGAAGCTTAACAAATTAATCTAATAAATAGAAGCAGCCAGTAAAAAAGACAGGATTAGTTACCTAATAAAATAGGTAGTACTACATTGCTTATCCTATTTTTTCTTCGATTTGATAATAATTTCGATCAGCAGAGTTTCTAGAAATCAATTCTCCTAAAAAACCAGCTATAAAAAACAAAGTGCCTATAACCATCCCTGTCAATGCGATATAAAACATCGGGCGATTGCTGATTGGATAATCTAAAACTATTTTTGTGATAATTAAATAAGCAATCATTGCAAAATTTAAAAGGAACATTATTGTACCCCAAAATCCAAAAAAATGCATTGGTTTTTTGCCATATTTACCTACAAATAAAATGGAAGCCAAATCTAAAAAACCATTGATAAAGCGTTCCCAGCCAAATTTACTCACGCCATATTTTCGAGCTTGGTGAATAACAGGTTTTTCGGTTATATTAGAAAATCCTGCCCATTTAGCCAACAAAGGAATGTATCGGTGCATTTCGCCATAAACTTCTACGTTTTT
Organism: Bacteroidota bacterium; assembly: GCA_947460795.1. Taxonomy (GTDB): domain Bacteria; phylum Bacteroidota; class Bacteroidia; order Chitinophagales; family Chitinophagaceae; genus OLB11. The sequence goes on from CANHJA010000010.1 coordinate 5,547, forward strand.
AACGACTTTATTTCTGTAAATTTTCAAACCACAATTCATATCGTGTAGCTTGATGCCACTCATTTTACCAGTTACGTAATTATATAATTTTGATGGTAAATTTTTAGTCAACGCATTGTCATGTCTTTTCTTTTTCCAACCACTGATGATATCGAAATTACCTTCCTTAATCATGTTGTATAAAGCAGGAATTTCGTCTGGAGAATCTTGTAAATCAGCATCCATCGTCATTACGTAATCCCCTTGAGCCGCTTTAAATCCTTCATTTAATGCAGCAGATTTTCCGTAGTTGCGTTGAAATTTAATTCCTTTAATATTGGGATTATTTGCGCTTATTTGTTTTACTACATTCCAACTGTTGTCCTTGCTTCCATCATCAATCATAATGACTTCATAAGAATAATTGTTGGCAAGCATAACTCGTTCAATCCAAGAAATCAATTCTGGCAACGATTCATCTTCATTCAAAAAAGGGATAATAACTGATATGTCCAAAATGCTATTTATTTTTTGTAAAAGTATTAAAAATAAATGAAGTAAAAAATGCTGATAATATTCCACTCAGTGAGAAAGAAAAAATAACTTTCATAATCAACCAAGTGATGTTTGACAAAGGGTCTGCCTTATCTTTCAATACAAAAAACAAGATCACATTACTCACAACCACTAAAAAAATAATAGTTGAGAGGGTTCCTAGGCAATGTTTTAGATAATCAAAAAAGGTAATTCCCGCATAATATTTTTGTAAGAAAAAAGCAGAAAAACAGATGCCAATAAACAAAATCAAAAATTGAATGAGTGTCAAAGGAGAACTTGGTGGTACTTTTTGAGCAATCAGTATCAAATTATAAGCTATAATTAATATGCTTGTAATGATTCCTGTTCTAGTGGCTAATGTTTTATTCATTCTGTAAAATATTCGAGTTTAAAAGAAGGGAATCGATTTTATTTGATCATTGAAAATTGATTGTTATTTATCACACATATAATTTTTCCAATCATTTCTGAATTCAGCAAAGGCGAGTTTGCAGAAAGACTTTCATTGTTTGTTGTGTTAAAATTCCATTTCTCTGTTGGATTAAAAACCGTTAGGCATGCTGGTTGTTTTTCCTCAATAATTGGCATGGGTAAGGATAGTATTTCCCTTGGTTTTTCTGTAAGTAAAGAAATCCATTTTTCTAAAGTAATTTTTGAACTTGCTTTTAATAAACTTGGCAACATGGTTTGTAACGTAATCATGCCATTTTTAGCATATTCAAATTCCTTTGTTTTGGAATCCCAATCTTGTGGAAAATGGTGAGACGCAATGCTGTCAACCACACCGTCTTCAACTGCTTTAAGCAACGCTTTTCGATCTTCATCAGTTCGTAAAGGTGGATTCACTTTATACAAACTGTCATAGGTTTCTAAATCGGCATCTGTATATAATAAATGATAAGGGGTAACTGAGCAAGTTACCTGTAAACCTTGCTTTTTAGCTTGTTTAATTAATTCAATCGATTTTTTAGTACTGATTCCTGTAAAGTGAATTTTAGAGTTGGTATAACTCACTAATTCTAAACTTTGCTGAATGGCAATATATTCAGAAATCGCAGGTTTTCCTGGCATTCCTAATTTTGTAGAAGCGATTCCTTCATGCATTAAACCATGTTTTGAAATGGAGGTATTTTCAGGAATTTCTATTATAACTCCATCAAATGTTTTAATATACTGCAATGCTTTTAGCAACAAGCCTGCATCTTGTATCGTTTTTTTACCATCTGTAAAAGCAATTGCACCACCTTGTTTCATATCATACATCTCAGCTAAATCCTTGCCCTCTGTGTTTTTTGAAACAGCGCCTAAGGGATGTAAGTTAACTAAATCAGATTTGGATTTTATCGATTCAATGGTTGAGCGATTTTGAATGATAGGATTGGTATTGGGCAGTAAGCAAACATCTGTGAAACCTCCAGCCAAAGAAGCTTTCATCCCTGTTGCAATGGTATCATTGTGCTCATAACCAGGTTCACAAAAATCAGCGAATAGATCCATAAAACCTATGCTGACATATACATTTTTCTCATCGATAACTGTTTTTACTTTTTCATTTATCGAATCTGCAATTTTTTCGATAAGACCATTTTTAATTAAAATGTCTTTTTTCTTCAAATGATATTTTGAAGTAGGAGAGAGGATCGTCACTTTTTTTAATAATAACTGCATATTCCTTTTTATTTCATTAACCGGATTAATAATATTTCTATCAACAAAAACAGCAGCGCTAAGAAAATACATACTTTCCAAAGTGGAATGCCATGTTGTAATTCATTTATACTGCTCGATGCATTGATATTATCTTCTAGCCATTCGGCATTTTTTATCGTTTTATTATTTTTCAATTCTTTCATGGTCCAAAAATCCATTACAGACTCTGCACGATTATAGTTGATACCTACAAAAATACTATCTTTACTGCCTTCTAAATAAACCGAATAAAGTCCTGCTTCTTTTATTCCTTGGTTAATATTTAGTTGAATTTTACTGCCAATACTTCGTTGTTCAGGAATCGCATCTATACCATTTCCTGCCACATGATAAATAGTTTTATCACTTACTTTATTGTTTTCAATTGTAAACGAAGCATTTTTTCCTAAGGTTAACGCGTTGATCGAGTTATTGGCATTCATAAATGCCATTTTATAAATAATAGGTAAAAACCAATAAGATTTCGGAAAATTACTTGCACTTATTTCTGCGCTGGATCCACAAACATACATTGTGCCTGCACCTACTTTATAACTGCTCAAAAATGCATCTCCATTCGAAAAAGTAAACAATTTTTGTTCACTGCTTAACGCTGCTTTTGAAATAATGAAGTGTTTATATACAATTGGCAATTCAATATTTTCTGGTGTTTTAACAAAAATATCTTTGAAAATTGCATGCGATTTATTGAAACTGGTTACGAATAATTTATTGGTATCAAAATTAGTAAAATTACAACCGGCAGTTTTTGTCAAAAAAGAATTTATACCATTCGTTAAATTCGATTGTGGCGCAAATACTAAAATACTTCCTCCTTTTTGTGCAAAATTAAGCAATGCATTACTCAATGGCTCAGATAATGAAGTCACACTGTTTAATACAACCAATGAATAATTAGAAAGCAAAGAAGGATTGAAACTTGTTACATTATTATTGTCCATTCGAAACTGCACATTCGGTTTAAACACAGAACTTAAAAATGCATTGGCATTATTTTGATTTAAAACCAATACACTGTAATTTGAGCTAACTTTTCCTGCCACAAAAAAAGTATCATCAAAGCGAATCGGATTGTCTTGAATAAATACTTTTAAATTTTGAAAACCGGCTTTGGATGTAGTGAAAGTAACATTTTCTGTTTTCAATTCATTGGCTTTTAAAGCGATATTAACTACACTTTTGAGCTGATTATTATCCATCAATGTCAAGGCAGTATTGGCTTCTTCATTGCTGTTATTTTTTAACTTTACTACTATATTATTGGGTTCATTTAATAATATGGTTGGGCTTTCAAAATACAATGTATCCAATGTGATATTATTGATCGCAGTTGCATTTACACTCACAAAAAACTTTTGAGTAGCGTCGTCAATAACTAAATTATTCTTAAAATTATTTTTTTGAAAGTCAGATATAAATACAATTTGTTTCTTAAAACCGTTTTCGGTTTGCAAAAGCTGTTTTTGCTTTTCCAAGATAATTTCGGCTTTTCTGCTCGTTGCTGAAATTTGAATGGTACTTAAAAAACGTAGGGCCTCTTCTTTAGTCAAAAAACGATTTTCATTGTAGGCAAAATCATTCGTTAATATTTGAAATTGGTCGCTGCTCGAATAGGTTTCAATAATCTCTTTGGCTTTGCCTTTAGCTAAATCAACCAAAGAAATAGCATTTTTTTCAACACCCATACTGAATGAATTGTCGATATAAATACTAACCGCTTTGGGGCCTTGAGTAATTTTCTCTTTGTCTTTTGAAAAAAATGGTTGAGCAAAAGCAAAAACTAAGCTTAAGATAGCCAATATTCTGCTCGCTAAAATAAGTAAATGTTTTAACCGAGATGATTTCTGTGTTTGTTCTTGTAACTCTTTTAAAAATCGTATATCAGGGAAAAGAACTTTTTTATATTTCCTAAAATTAAATAAATGGATCAATATCGGTATGCCGATAACTATTGATGCAGCTATAAATATTGGAAATAAAAAATTCACGATTGCAAAAATAAGGTTTCTAATGCTTAAAAAAAGGATAAATTGAATAGACTCTGAATTATTTTCAACTAAAACATTGACAATTCATCTATCAATTGTTGAACTTCTTGAATGCTTGTAGTTGGAAAATTAGCAATTCTAATTTCCGAATCTTTAAATAAACCGTAACCTGAAGACAGATGCAATCCTTTTGCTTTCAATGATGAGATCATTGCTGCATTGTCTGAATTGCATTTTAAAACAACGATGCTTTCAGATTGGTATTTTTCTTCTTTTACTACAATTTCAAATTGTGCAGATTGATGGGCAAATGCATATAACATTTCAGCTTTTACTTTACTTTCAGCTTGAATTTGCTTCAATCCTTTCTGATTCATTTCCTCGGCAATTTTACCTAAAACATAAATAGCCACTACATTGGGCGTGGAGGGCGTTTCCCAAGCGGCATAATTTTTGGCATAATTTAATAAAGTATGATGCGCTCCTTGAAATATTTTTTTGGTGTGTAAATGGGTTGCCTTTGACAAACAAGCCTCGTTGACTATCCAAACCCCTAAACCTGGAGGCATCCCAAATGCTTTTTGCACACTAAAAAATGAAGAGTCTATAAACTGATAATCCAAATTGGAAATAGGAGCAATGGAAACCAAATCGGTACACAATAATGATTCTGGATTTTGTTTTTTTAAAGTAACTAAATCAGAGGAAGGCATATAAACCCCAGAACTTGTTTCATTTTGAGTAGTACAAATTAATTCAGTATTTGATGGGATCGAAACTGTTGAAACATCAAAACCTTGACCATGATCTGCATGGATAGAAATTGCTTTTTTACCCAATAACTCACTGAATTCAAAAAATCGTTGACTGAAACTACCATTTACAAAATGAAAACTATTTTCCTCTACTAAGTTTAAAATCATTCGTTCCCAAATTTCGGTAGCACTGCCAGCAAAGTATATTTGATGAGAAGAAGTAAGATTCAACAATGTACGAAGTTGTTCATCTGTATGCTGATAAATATGATGAAATGCTTCACTTCGATGATTGATACTTCCATAATTGAAATTCAATGCATCTTGATAATAGGTAGTATAATTCGAATGAATTTGTGATGGGCCAGCTGTAAAAAATGTTTGTTTCATTCTTATTTTTTTAAAAATTCTATATCAACTAATATTGTAACCCACGATCCATTTTTGCTAAAATAGTATTTTATCGATAAATATTTCAGTTTATTCATTTGATTTATAAAAAAACGGAGCAAAATAATTTTGCTCCGTTTTTCATGATAGTTAATTTCTATTTATTTTAAATTCGCTATTTGCGAAATTATTTCATTCATTTTTTTAGTAGCTTCAACTATTTCAGATTTCGTTTTTATTTGCTGTAAAGCTGCTTCTGTAATTTTATCTTCTGCTTTTTTTAAATTTTCATTCAGTTCAGCAGCCTGTTCCAATGCGCTGTTGTATTTTTTAGTCGCTTTTTCTGTTGTAGACTGTTGCTTACTTAATTCTTTTTTAAAAGCATCTTTATCTTGAATTAATTCATTGGGCGCTGTATTTTTTACATTTTCTAACGTTTTTTGCTGCACCTCCATATCAACTTTCAATGCAACAATATCTATTTTATTTAAATTAATTTTTGATTCAATTTTCGATTTATCTTTTGTAAAATTTTCTTCGTCTTTGCTTTGATTTTTTAACTTTTTCTCTAAATTTTTAAATACAGCAGTTTGTGTGTTCAATTGTTTTGATAATAAAAATGCGGTAGCATCATTTAAGAATTTAGTTAAATAAATTTTAGTGTTTTCAATTGAAATTGAGTCTGTTTCTTTCTTAAAAAAGTTATCATATCCTTTTGATAAAGCTAATGTTAAGATTGCTGACGTTTTTTTATCTTCCACTTTGTAATATAAATCAATGGTCTCTTTTGTAATTTCAGAAATAATCACTTTTTTATATAATCTAAATCCATTAGAAGCTTTAGAGGCTTTACTTAATTTTGCTTCAGTCATTTTTTTGATAAATGCGCCTTCAATAATTTCGCCAGAGAGGGCATAATCGGCAGAAATACAAGGCTGATTTGCATTGTTTATTAAAATTGTGCCTTCTTTTACATCTTGAGCAAAGGTGGTTAAAGCACTGACTAATATCGAAATTATAAAAATGTACTTTTTCATGATTTGTGAATTTTATTCATACAAATGTAGTTGTTTAGCATTTCTTTCTCGTTAATAAGTCCTAAAATAAAAATTGTTCGTCTTATTTTTACAGCCTAAACTTTTTTCATTGAGTATAAAAAAATTAGCAGGACAAACCATGTGGTATGGTTTACCAAGCATAGCAACTCGTTTTATTGGATATATTTTAAATTTCTCGTTGATATTTTTATATAAAGCAGTCAACACTGCCGATTTAACTCAGATTTATGCCATATTCCCATTTCTGAATATTTTGTTTACATACGGTGTAGAAACTAGTTTTTTTCGATTTATTCAAAATCATCCAAAACAAAAGTTATTTAACACGCTCAATGTGTCCATTTTTATTTCAACCATTTTGCTTTCAAGCATGATGCTATTGTTTAAACAGCCATTAATTGAATTTACAGCCATGCAAGATCACCCTGAGTTTATCACTTGGATGGCAATGATTGTTTTCTTTGATACATTGAGTGCGCTGCCATTTGCTAAACTTCGCCAAGAAGAGCGTCCAAGAAAATATGCCTTCATTAAATTACTTGGAATTATTATCAATGTATTTATTGTCATCTGGTTTATCGGTGTTTGTCCCAATATTGCAACAAAAAATCCTGCAAGCATTTTATTACTTGGTTATCATGAGTCTATTGGGATTGGTTATTATTTAATAGGAAATATCATTGGAAGCATTCTCACTTTTGCCTTGCTTTTACCAGAATATAAAGCTTTTAAATTTGAGTTTGATTCAAAACTTTGGAAAGAAGTAATGAAGTATTCGTATCCATTAATTATTGTTGGTTTAGGTGGTATGATCAATGACATGTTGAGTCGATTGGTTTTTCAACATGTAACTGATTTGCCTGTAGCCGAAGCAAAGAAACAGTTAGGTATTTTTGCTGCAAATTATCGGTTGGCTGTTTTAATAACCATTTTTATTCAAATGTTTAGAATGGCTGCCGAACCATTCTTTTTCAATCAATCACAAAATAAAAATGCACCCGAAACTTATGCTCGAGTAATGAATATGTTTGTAGTTGCATGCTCAATCATGTTTTTATTTGTTGGACTTTATTTAGATGTTTTTAAATCCATAATGTCATTAAAATACAAGGAGTATGGTGAAGGCATAGAAATCGTACCTATTTTAGCTATGGGCAGTGTTTTTTTAGGAATCTATTATAATTTATCCATTTGGTATAAACTCACAAATAAAAATTGGTATGGTGCAGGAATTACCATTATAGGTGCAATAGTTACCGTAGTATTAAATATTTTATGGATCCCAAAATATGGATATGTTGGAAGTGCATGGGCAACTTTTATTTGCTATCTATTCATGATGGTGATCAGTTATTTCATGGGACAAAAATATTTTCCGGTGCCTTATAATATCAAAAAAATAAGTTGGTATATTTTTATCATTGGAGGTTTAACAATTGGTTCTATGTTTTTAAACAAAGAAATAGATTCGCTGTGGTTAAAAATAGGATTGAGTTCGTTGTTTTTCTTTAGCTATATTTTTTACGTATTAAAAAATGAAAAAAATGAGTTTGGAAGTTTGCCTATGATTGGGAAATTTGTACAAAAACTATAACCCATTTTTTTAAAAATTAGTTGTTATTATAATTAATCTTAAGATATTTATTTTTTAGTTCGAATTGGTTCAGGGCCAGTTGAGTAGATAATCACACAGACACTCCAATCTTTGGATTCAATTCGACTATAGCCAAATCTAATCTCAGAGAATTGACTAACTGCTCTAGTCATAATATCCCAATGTTTATCACTTATTTTAAAATAGTGTATCGCTTCTCTTACAGATTTAGGTTGAGAACTATATTTGGTAGTTCCGGCCCAACACACCTCATAAATGCCTAATCCTTCATCACCGAATTTTTCAGCACGTCTCATTGGAGTTTTGGTTAAAGGTTGATCTTCTTCATAATGGCCGGTCTTTTTGCCAGCAATTAAATAGTTAGCGTGAAATGCTGCAGCAGAATCAAGCTTAGAGGTTCTGGTTATTTTTGTAGATGGTGCAACTAATTCACGAATTACAAAATATACAGAATCTATTTTTATATCTCTTTTTGTATAATCTATTCTAGCATTAGTTTGAGAATATAGTTTACCATAAATGGAATTAAACAAACAAAATATTATTAACAGAATATAAAATAAGTATACTTTCATTTTTTAAAATTAGTTATTATTTTAATTATTTATTTGCAAAAGGTTGATTAAAATTAATAATAGGCCTAGGTGTTAATTGCCAAATAAAAATATAACCTGTTTTGAATACTTTCCATTCAAAACTTCTTTTTGAATGGAACAAAGGATTAGAAACACTTGCATATATACCAAATCCAAAAAGTAAAGTTAGTGCTACAGAAAACGATAATTTATAGATGATTTTATGAATTTCAATATTCCTGTAACTTTTAAAATAAACCCAAAACAAGAAACCCCAAAATGAAAAATAAATCAAAAAATCAAAAAGAAATTCAAGCAGAAAAAACTGATAAGACATAGAGGTGTGAAAACCCTCACCCATAAAAGCAAAAGGAAAACCCCAAAACATTTTATCAGGCCCATCAACGGGCAACACAAACCACCATTTAGTAACCAAAAACATAGATATGATGGTTGCCAAAAAAATCATTGTTAGAATTTTGATTTTAATTGCATTCATTTTATTCCCCCTTCAAAATTTAAAACCCATATATTTATATTGAGTGTACAGATAATTATAAAAATAACCATAATACTGTTTAATATCAAAAATTCATAAATCATTTTATAAATAGCTTAAATTGATTCATACAGCTCTAAATTTTTGCATTCTTTGGATAGCTTTACCATCAATTTAAATACTTTCTAAGGCTAAACTGTTCGAAGTCACAAAAAAAGTAAAAACTTCTATTAAAAACTAGGAATGCACAAGTATCTTTGCTAGATAAAATTTTACCTCCATGAGTGCAGTTGATTTAAAACAAGCGTTTTTATCTAAAAGTGAAATTAAGGCAATGGACGCCGAACATAAACGCAAATTGTCGTTTAATATTGGCAAATACAACGAAGTAGTTGTTAAGGGTAAAAAACAATTTGCAAATTTGCATTATGCTAGAGAAAAAGCTAAAAACATCAAATGGAAAACCATTGAAAACTTAGATAAATATTTGATTCAGTTTGAACAAAATTTTACTAAAAATGGTGGTAAGGTTATCTGGGCGCAAAATGCCGAAGAAGCAAATCAAGCCGTATTAGAAATTTGCAAACAACACGGAGCTTCGCAAGTGGTGAAAAGTAAAAGCATGGTAACGGAGGAAATTCATTTAAATGCATTTTTAGAAAAACATCAAATTGAAAGTGTTGAAACCGATTTGGGTGAATACATTCAACAACTTGATGGCGAAACTCCTTATCATATTGTAACGCCAGCGATGCACAAAAGCAAAGAAGATTGTGCTCGTGTTTTTCATGAAAAATTAGGAACAGAACCCAATTTAACACCCAATGAAATTACGTTGGTCGCAAGAAATAATTTGCGAGTAAAATACACAAGCGCTGGAGTAGGGGTTACGGGAGGAAATTTCTTATTGGCCGATGTGGGCGCTGTATGTGTGACTGAAAACGAAGGAAATGGTCGATTGACTACAGCCTTTCCAAAAGTACATGTTGCTATCGTGGGAATCGAAAAAATGATTCCTTCCATTGATGATTTGAATTTATTTTGGCCTTTATTGGCTACCTATGGCACAGGACAAAATGTAACTGTTTACAATTCAATTTTTACTGGGCCTAAAAAAGCACATGAAGTAGATGGCCCTGAAGCAATGTATGTAATTTTATTAGACAATGGCAGAACCAATTTAATGAAAAATCCGAACGTCAGAGAAAGTATGTACTGCATTCGATGTGGATCTTGTTTAAATGCATGTCCTGTATATAAAAATATTGGAGGGCATACGTATGGTGCTACATACAGTGGTCCAATTGGATCCGTAATAACTCCCCATTTAAAAGATTTTGAGGAATTTAAACATTTAAGTTATGCCTCTACATTGTGTGGCAATTGTACCGAGGTTTGTCCGCTCAAAATTAATATTCATGGAATGTTACATTACAATCGAACATTGGCAGTAAAAAAACATGATACCGATTTTTCAGAAAATACCGCTTGGAAAATGTGGAAGTTGGCTATGACCAATAGAAGCATGGTGGATTTAGCTGGTGCTGGCATGAAAACCAAAATTGTTTCTATACTTTTTAAAAATAGCTGGGGAAAAAGAAGGGACAGTTTATCTTTCCATAAGTCGTTTAGAGATATGTGGAAGGAGAAAAAATAAGTTAACCATTTTTATGAACACATCAATGTTGATTTTAAATAACATAGCTTAAAAATATATTTTTTGAATAAATTTATCATATATGCTGCTTTTACTTCAAATCGACTAACGTATGTTTTAGATTTTATTTTTAATGAAGTATTAGGAGTTGAATATGAATTGACTTCTTCTGAAACAGATTTTTTATCCTCTCCATATTTTCGAATTAATTATTCACATAAAAATTTAATAAGCGATATCCATATCGATTCTAATGGGCTATTATTTGAAAACGAAATAGTAGAAAAAGAAATTTATTGCACAGAATGGAATGAATTGCCCATTTTTTTCCAAACACAAGAAACAGAAATTCCATTTGATATTTTCGCAGCTATATTCTATTTATTAAGTAGATATGAAGAATATTTACCGTATGAACCCGATTCGTATTTTAGATTTCCTCATACAAAAAGTATTGCTTTTCAAAATAATTTCTTGAACCTTCCTTTGATTGATTTATGGATTGAAGAAATTAAAAAAAATATCAACGGAAAAAATCACTCCATTCAATTTAAAGAGAATACGTTTCAATTTATACCTAGTTATGATATTGATATCGCATACAGCTTCAAAGGAAAAGGATTCGTTAGAAACGCTGCAGGCACACTGAAAGACCTATTAAAATTCGATCATAAAAATGTGGTATCCAGATTAAAAGTATTGTTTGCAAACCAAAAAGATCCTTATGATAGTTTTCTATTTTTAGATGAAATTCATGAACAATTTTCATTGAATCCTATTTATTTTTTCTTGCTTTCTGAAGGAAGTAAATATGATAAAAATTTAAATCGCGATTCTTCTTTAATGAAAAAATTAATTTCAACTATTCAATCAAAATATAAAGTTGGTATTCATCCATCTTGGAAAAGTCATGAAAACTTAAATAGTTTACAAAAAGAAGTGTTACTCTTAAAAGATGTAAAAAAAAGCCGACAACATTATATTCGATTTGCCCTACCAGAAACTTTTAGAAACTTACTTCATGTAAAAATTACAGATGATTATTCGATGGGGTATGGCAGCATAAATGGTTTCAGAGCCAGCACATCGCGTTCATTCAATTGGTTTGACCTAGAAAAAAATGAAGAAACTCTTTTGCGTTTGCATCCATTTTGTTTTATGGAATGCAATTCATTTTTTGAACAAAAATTTACAGCTGAAAAAGCATTTGAAGAAATGCATCACTATGCTACAATAGTTAAAAAAGTAAATGGAAATTTAATTACCATTTGGCATAATTTTTCATTAGGAACAGACCCACTTTGGAAGGGTTGGAAAGAAAAATACATTGATTTTTTAAAAAAAGGATATCATTTACAAGGATAATTTGTGATTAAATTTAACAGTTTAATTGATTTTCGTTGATTTTCATTGTTTACTTTTAAGTCTTAAATAATTTAAATATGAAATCATTCAAAAACCTCTTAGCAATTTTGTGTATTTGCTTGCCATTTTTAGTTAATGCACAAAATGAAAAAATTCCAATTGACAAAAAAGTAAAAGTAGGACAATTACCAAATGGGTTGAAATACTTTATTATTCAAAACAAAAAACCAGAAAAGAAAATTGAATTACGAATGGTAACCAATGCCGGTTCTATTCAAGAAGATGATGACCAATTAGGTTTAGCACATTTAATGGAACACATGAATTTTAATGGATTGAAAAACTTTCCAAAAAATGAAGTTGTTCATTATTTACAGAGTATTGGCGTAGATTTTGGTGCCGATTTAAATGCATATACAAGCTTCGATGAAACAGTTTATATTTTGCCAATTCCAGCTGACGACAAAGATAAAATTGACAAAGGTTTTCAAATTATTGCAGACTGGAGTGGTGCTGCCTCATTAGAAAATGAAGAAATTGACAAAGAGAGAAATGTAGTATTGGAAGAAAGTAGAATGGGTAAAGGAGCTGATGATCGCATGATGCAAAAATGGTTGCCTGAATATTTAAATGGTTCTCGTTATGCTAAACGTTTGCCAATTGGAGACGATGAATTATTGAAAAATTTTAAACATGATGTAATCAAACGTTTTCATAAAGATTGGTACCGACCAAATTTACAAGCCGTATGCGTAGTGGGTGACATTGATCCTGCAGAAGCAGAAAAATTGATTATCGCTAAATTTAGTGGATTTAAAAATCCTAAAAATGCAAGACCAAGACCCGAATTTTATGACTTGCCAGTAAGAACAAGCAATAAAGCAATGGTTTTGAGCGACCCTGAAATGCCTTATACTATGATTCAAATTATTGGAAACAGTAAAAAAGGTAAATCAGCAACTACAACAGCCGAATATTTAAATGACATTAAAAAAGGCTTATTCAATGCTATGTTAAGTAGTCGATATGAAGAGTTAAAAAATTCGGCAACACCTCCGTTTATTTTTGGAGGAGGAGGCATTGAAGGCGGATGGGCTAGAGGTTGGGAAAGTTTCCAATTATTTGCAATCGCTGGAAATGATAATGTTAAAGAAGCTACACAAGCTTTAGTTACAGAGGCATTAAAAGTTAAACAATTTGGTTTTACTACTTCAGAATTAGAAAGAGCAAAAGCAGAGTTGTTGTCTAGTTATGAAAAAACATACAACGAAAAAGATAAAACTGAATCTAAAACTCGAGTAGATGAATTAGTGAGACATTTTTTAACCAATGAACCCATACCAGGAATTGAGTGGGAATACAATTTGTTAAAAAATAATATAGCAAAAATTTCATTGAATGAAGTAAATCAATTCAAAGAAGACATCAATATTGACCAAAACTATTTTGCATTGGTAACAACAAAAACAACGGATAAATTAACTACTGACAATGAATTAATGTCTTATGTTGATGCTAGCTTGAAAATAAAAACAGAAGCATATACAGAAAAGGAATTACCAAAAAAATTATTGGAAAAAGAACCAACACCAGGTAAAATAATCAAAGAAGTAAAAAATGAAAAAGCAGGAACTACAACATGGTTTTTAGATAATTATGCTACTGTTACATTCAAAAAAACAGATTTTAAAAATGATGAAGTTATATTTTCTGGATATCGATTTGGAGGTTCTTCTTTGTATGAAGGAAAAGATTTCGAAAGTGCAGATTACAGTAACAATGTAGTAGATGAAATGGGCTATGGACAGTTTTCAAATACTGATTTGCAGAAATTTATGACGGGTAAAAAAGCTTCTGTAAATACGTCGATCGATATAAACTCTGAAATAGTGAGTGGAAATGCATCAAATAAAGACTTTGAAACCGCTATGCAATTATTGTATTTAAAATCTACTTCGGCTCGCAAAGACGAGATTGCTTTTGAATCGTTTAAAAACAGACAAATGCAAATGAGTGCTCAAATGAAGTCTGATCCTCAAAGTTTTTATGGCGATACATTAAGTAAATACATGTATAACAATCATCCAAGAAGTAAAGAAATTCCAGATGCGAACGTTTTTGCAAATATCAATTTAGAGAATGCAATGAAATTTTATAACGAACGATTTAATACGGCTTATGGAATGAATTATTTTTTTGTAGGCAGCATTGATGAAAAATCGTTTAAATCTATGATTGAAAAATATATTGGTGGTTTACCTAAAATAGAAATTGCGCTACAATCAAAAGATTTAGGAATGGAGCCTATCATGGGAGAAAACAGTTTTACATTTAAAACAGGTACTGAACCTAAAAGTATGGTAAATGAAATGGCTTATTTTTATACACCATATGTACAAAATGATGAAATGGCTTTGAATTTATTAGCAGAGATTATTAATAATAGAATTACTGATATTATTAGAGAAAAAATGGCTGCAATATACAGTGGTGGGGTAGGTATGCGTTTGTCAAAATTTCCAAAAGAAAAATTCTCTATGCAAAGTTTTTTACCTTGTGGTCCAGAAAATGCGGAAAAAGTGAAAGTTGCATTTTGGGAAATTTTGAATGATTGCAAAAAAGCAAATAATATTACTGCAGATGAGTTATCAAAATCATTTGAAACCGCTTTGCAAAAATATAAAGTAGGGGTTCAATCAAATGGTTTTTGGTTAGGATCATTGAGTAAATATCACCAATATAACTTACCTACTGAAAATATATTAAATTACGAATCTCGATTAAAAGCAATAACTAAAGACGATTTAACGAAATTAGCAAACAAATATTTAAGTTCACCCAATGTGCTACATGCATTAATGATGCCTGTTTCTAAAAAATAAAATGATAATTTTATCAATAAAAAAATCCCGAATAAAATTCGGGATTTTTTTTTAGAGAATGTTCATATCCTCAATAATTTCGTTGTTCTTTGGTAACTTCAAAAACGTGGTTCATAATTTTTTGCTCCACTTCATCAAATTCAATATTACGACGAGCAAATACTCTGCTAGCAGTATCTGTTGCCTTATTTAATTGATATTCCTTAAATCCATTGGCTGAGCCCCAACTAAAAGAAGGAATAAAATTTCTTGGAAAACCCGCCCCATAAATGTTGCAACTCACTCCAACCACAGTACCAGTATTAAACATGGTATTAATTCCTGATTTTGAATGATCGCCCATAATTAAACCGCAAAACTGCAGACCCGTTTTCACAAATGTTTTTTTAGATTCACTCCACAATTTAACTTCTTCATAATTATTTTTCAAATTAGAATTATTGGTATCTGCTCCTAAATTACACCATTCACCTAATACTGCATTTCCTAAAAAACCATCATGGGCTTTACTTGAATTTGCAAATAAAACCGAGTTATTTACTTCACCACCCACTTTGCAACCGTCGCCAATGGTTGTAGCGCCATATATTTTTGCACCCATTTTTAAAACAGCATGATTACCCAAAGCGAGTGGACCTCTGATAATACAACCTTCCATTATTTCAGCATCTTTCCCAATGTAAATAGGGCCGGCATCAGTATTTAAAATACTGCAATTTACTTTTGCACCTTCTTCAATAAAAATTTGATTTCCTATTATTGTGTTGGTTGAATTAAGTGCGTGCGACTCTCTTCCTGTAGTTACTTGTTCAAAATCATCTCTGATTGCCCAATCATTCAAACTGAAAATATCCGATAATTGAGCAAGCATTTTTACTTCTGAAGTGTACAAGATATCAGTAGAGTTTGATGTAATCTCTTCAATATTAAATTGATTGGCATCGTCAAAATTGCAACGATAAGCAAGCAGGGTATTGTCTTTAAACAATTTTTGTCCCATCTGTAAATTATAAATAGCTTCTAGCAAATCGTTTGAAGGAAATAATCCACTGTTGATGAACAAATTATCTTCGTTTGCAGAAAATGGATATTTTTCTTGAAGATGAAGAGCAGTTTTATAACTCCCTTTTGCTTTTAAATGATGTTCCCATTTTTGTGCAATAGTTAAAATGCCACAACGCATTTCAGAAACTGGACGGGTATGTGTTAAAGGTAAAAAATTATGATATCTATCGTCATCAA
>CANHJA010000011.1 GCA_947460795.1 Bacteroidota bacterium
TAAAATCGTTCGCAGTTATTTTATATCAGCAAAAAGATTTGACCTTATTGAAAGATGGTATCGCCTTGAAATATCCTTCGTTTGAAAAATTGAAAGAAATTTATTTTTCACTGGCAAACTATGTTGGCGTAGGTGAGGGCAGTGGTCAAGATGAATCGTTTGATTTTAATGTACATGACTTTTGTGAGAAGTTTGATGAAAATGTAATTGAAGTATTGAGCGCGATAAAATTACTAGAGCAACAAGAATATATTCAGCTAACAGAAAGTGTATTTTTGCCATCCAGAGTGAGTGTAATAACTACTCGAGAAATTGTAGAAGATTTAGAAAAATCACATCCTGAATATGATGAAACCTTGAAATTATTATTGAGAATGTATGGCGGCATTTGGAATCATTACGTACCAATCAATGAATTTCAAATGGCTGTGAAAGCCAATATTAGTAGGGATTATATAGAAATGATTTTAGATCAATTGCACAAAATCAATGTGATCGACTACATTAAAGCAAAAGACAAACCACAACTCACTTTTGTACAAGACCGACGAACGAAATATGATTTTTTTATTGATAAAAAATTAATAGAAACATTGAAAAAATGGTATACGGATCGTGTACAATTTATGATTCGGTTTATGCTGAATACAACGGATTGTAGAAGTAAGTTATTGGTATCCTATTTTGCAGAATCGCTATCGAAGGATTGTGGCATTTGTGAGGTATGCATAAAGAATAATAAAAAGAATATCAATTCAGAATTTGAATCTATAAAAAATACTATTTTGCAAGAAATTGCGTTGTATCAAAAGCTAGATATTCAAGTATTTTGTCATCGATATTCATCCATGAAACAAACTGTGGTTATGCAAACTATTCGCTTTTTGTTGGATGAAAATGAAATGACATTGAATGAAGCTGGAGAATTAATATTAAATAAGTAATGAATAAAATAAAATTTGGGGTTGTAGGTTTTGGAAACATTGGCAAGAGACATGTGCAACATATTTTGAACAATGAAGAGGCCCAATTAGTAGCCATTTGTGATGAAAAATCAATAGAAGAAAAAATAGATGGGGTTCATTATTTTACATCGTTAGAAACTATGCTTCAAGAGGAGAATATAGATGTCGTAAATGTATGCACACCTAATTATTTACATCATGCACACACCATTCTTTCATTGCAATACAAAAAGCATGTGGTTTGTGAAAAGCCTATGGCTATTAGTGTTGCGCAATGCAATGAAATGATTGAAGCAGCAACAGAAAATGCGAAAACGATTTTTGTAGTCAAACAAAATCGATTCAATGAGCCTGTGCAGCAAGTAAAAAAATTGATGAATGAAAATGGGTTAGGAAATATTTATTTCATCAATGTCAACTGTTTTTGGAATAGAAATGAATATTATTATAACGAAAGCAATTGGAGAGGGAAAAAGCATTTAGACGGTGGTTGTTTGTTTACTCAGTTTAGTCATTTCATTGATATTTTATATTATTTATTTGGTGAAATAAAAAATGTAAAAGGCTTGATGAAAAATTTTAATCATGCCTATACAGAGGTGGAAGACAGTGGAAGTTTTGTGATGGAAACAACGCAAGGTGCTATTGTAAATTTTAACTTTTCGACTTGTTCATTTGAAAAAAATATGGAAGGGGCTATCACTGTTTTAGGTGAATATGGCACTGTTAAAATCGGGGGACAATATTTAAATACCATCGAGTATCAACACATTAAAGCGGTACAATTGCCCGAAATTAATATTGTTGCCAAGTCAAATGATTATGGTAAATACCAAGGCAGCATGAGTAACCATGATAAAATAATTTCCAATGTAATTAATACGTTACAAGGGAAAGATACTATAATGACCAATGCTACAGAAGGGATGCAGGTAGTAAAAATTATAGAAGAAATGTATAGTAAAAGTTCTTAACTGAAATCATGGCACATTTTTAAATACAAGAGTAGCAGTATAAAATTAAATTTCAACAAGAATGCGTTTTTCTTGTTGTTCTGTGATTTTACCAATGATACTTGATTCAATAAGTCCATTTTGGGTTAAAACATTCATAACTTCTTCTACAGCATTTTCATTTACAGAAATCAACAATCCACCATTCGTTTGTGGATCGGGTAATAAATTAAAGGCTTGTAAAACATTTACACCTTCGCCAAATTGCGTGTGTTTGCTGTATGAATTCCAGTTTCTGTAGGTTGCATCAGGCACAATTTGTTTGGCTAGATAAGGCAATGCACAAGCAATTTTAGGAATCGATTGGTAACTAATTTTAGCGCTCAAAGCAGCACCTTCACACATTTCTATTAAATGCCCTAGTAAGCCAAATCCAGTCACATCAGTCATTGCGGTTACGCCTTTTACAGAGCCTAATTGCTCGCCTACTTTATTTAGTTGAGTTAAATAATGCAACATCGTCGCTTCATCCTCTTCAGATAGAAGTCCCCTTTTTTGAGCTGTACTTAAAATTCCAACACCAATTGATTTTGTTAAAATGAGTACATCATTGATTTCAGCAGTATTGTTTTTCTTTAAATTTTGAATAGGGATAATTCCATTTACACTCAATCCAAATATAGGTTCAGCACTGTCTATGCTGTGTCCACCGGCTAAAGTAATGCCAGCTTCGGCACACATCATTCTGGCGCCATCCAATACTTTTTGTGCTACTTCTAAAGGAATTTTTTCTATTGGCCAACCTAAAATAGCAATTGCTAAGATTGGCTTTCCTCCCATTGCATAAATGTCACTGATGGCATTGGCGCTTGCAATTTTTCCAAAAGCGACTGCATCGTCTACAATTGGCATAAAAAAATCTGTGCTGCTAATTAAAGCATTTCCGTCACCTAAATCATACACTGCGGCATCGTCATTTGCTTCATTGCCTACTAATATTTTTTCAGATGGAATAGAAACTATGTTTGATTTTAATATTTCTTGCAATACAGTGGGCGCAATTTTACAGCCACAGCCAGCACCTTTGCTAAACGAGGTAAGTTTTATTTCTGTTGACATTTTTTAGTTATTATTTCTTTCAATTTTTTACTGTTTTCAATGGGATCACTATTTTCTGAAATAATTTGAAATGTTATCTTTTCCCAATTTTCATTTTTTTGAATCCCTTTGATATACGCTTTGTCGTAGTGTTGTAATAAAATGCGGAAGCATTCGGAGATTTTATTTTCTTCTATAAATTGAATACAATTCTTAGCATTTAAACCACCTAAGTTCTTTGTAATTCGATGAATGCAAGCAATTAATTCTTCTTTGTTGAATACACTGTATTCGGCCACAATATGTTGTAAGCGATCTTCAAATGGAATGTCGAAAAAATATCTATTTTTTGTTTTTATAGTAGCCCATAAATCATTTGGGATTTGTAAATTACCAATTCGCTGACTTTCATCTTCAATGAAAATAAAATCAGGTTGTTTATTCATTTCAATAAAAAAATGCAATGCCAATTGGTTTTCAAAATATTCTTGCGTTGGCTGTGAGGGCATTCCTAAATAACCAAATGCAGATCCTTTATGACAGGCTATTGCTTCTAAATCTATAGTCGAATAGTTTTCTTTATCAAGCGCATCTATAATTTCTGTTTTAGCAGCACCCGTGCAACCACTGATAATGGCAATGGGATAATCTTTTTTAAATTGTTCTAAACACCAATTTCTGTATGCTTTATATCCACCCTCTAAAAGAGAAATTTCGATGCCATAAAAATTAAAAAGCCAAGCCATCGCGCTGCTTCGCATTCCTCCTCTCCAACAATGCAAAACTATTTTTTTGCCATTTTGTTGTTGTAGAATCTCTTCCATTTCTGCAATGAAATGAGTCATTTTAGGTCCAAAAAAATTCAATCCTAGTTTAATTGCATTTTCTCTAGAATCTTTTTTATAGCTGGTGCCAATAATTTTTCGTTCTTCATTGTTAAAAATAGGCAATGAAATGGATGTCGGGATATGAGCTGAAAAATATTCACCTTCACTTCGAACATCAATGATTAAGTACTGTTCTAAATTTTCAATTACAGTTTCAATATGTATTTTATGAATCGACATATTTCAATAATTCTACTTTGAAACCTTAGCTGCTTCTTTTTTAGGAGCAGGAGCTGGCCCACGTTTGTAGGTTATAAGCCCATTTAAAAAATTACGTAGTATTTGATCGCCAGCTTCTTTGTAACTTTCATGGTCTTCATTTCTAAATAAATCACCCAAAGCACCCTTACTAATCGTGAATTTTTCCAATGCTAATATTTCGATAATATCTTCATTGGTTAGTTTTAGAGCAACTCTTAGTTTTTTTAAAATATCATTATTCGTTAGCATACACAATTGCGTTAAGTTGTAAAAGTAATGTAAACTCTCCTCATTGCAATTATTTGAAAGAATAGTATTTAGCAGCTTTTTAAATTGAGACTCACAGTAATTTTAGGAATGGAGGAAGGACTTTTAAATATAACTATTGCCCTCCAAGACTTCGATAATGATAGAACCATTTAAATCTTGGGTAACATGATAGTAAATAAATGGTTTCTTTTTATTCAAAATATAGGTGTTGCAACCACCACCCATAAGTGTAGAATCATTTAAAACATTCCCAACAAAAGGGAAAACGCATCTAGAATAATTTATTTTATTTTTTTCTAATACTTTACTCATTGAATCAATGTTATTACAAAAAATTGGTTTTTGTTTTTTGTTGAATTCGATTGTATGATCAATTAAAAACGAATCAATTTGAAGTTTGTTTATTGTTTGAGCATTTGAGCTATGCATTCCAAAGATTACGCTCACGATAATGATGACTAGTGTTTTCATTTTATATTTCATTTTTTGTATTAATTACTCAGAAGTAAAGTGCCAAATACCATATAGTTGTTTTGCTTTATATTGAATTTACTTCCTAAGTAAAATCCAAGGTATTTCACATGTTCATTTAACATAGCTGCATTATGACCTGGAGATGCTTTCCATCCATTAAAGATTTCATGCACAGATTCTTTTGTAATTCGTTTAAACTGAATCGTTGGATCATTCCCTGTAAATGATTTTGCAGCACCACAATTTTCAAACAATTTTTTATGATCTGATAGCCAACTAGGGTCATATTTTGTAATTCGATCTTTAAACGTTGGATACATTTTACCATCTATATTCAAGCTGGTTTCATCATGTTCTACTTTTTGTACATTGAGCATCCAATTCGTATGCAGTTCGCATGCCGAGTTAAGAGCTACAATATATGTTAGCTTGTTAAGTCCCTTACTCAGTCGGTAGTCGTTGATCAACATTAAAAAAATAGAATCTCTTACTTTCTCAGAAATATCAACTAAGACAGGTTTTGTTTTAAGAAAATTTTCTATTTGAGCTTTTTCAACATGATCATATATAGAGTCAATCGCTGCTTTTGTAGGCTTGTATTGATTCTGTTGGGCCTGTAAATTGTTCCCTAGTATTAGTATCAATATGAGAATTTTAATTTTCATAATCTAAATTTTAATTTAAAAATAAGGTAGTTATCTCAATTAAAGCCGATTTTCCCTTGTATTTTGATTGATAATTGGAATATTATTTGGTTCGAGAAATAATTTTATAGTACTAGAATTGATTGATATAATGTCTTCGATTCTTTTGTATGAAAAATATTAAATATGATTACTATATTCAGTTTCACATTTTTCTGTGCAAAACTTAGGTGCTGTTGGTTCATTGCAAAAATATATATTGCCGGATTTTATACAATTTAAAAACCTCGAAACCCTTATAAATAATAGGTTTAAAGGGGGTCGAGATAATCACTTCGGGTGTACAAAAAGACTTGAAACTGACCCGTTGTTCAGGTCAGTTTCAGACTTTGGGTGGAGCCGAGGGGAGTCGAACCCCTGTCCAAACATATTCGTCAAAAGCTTTCTACATGTTTATTTCTGCATTGGTTTTTGTGATAACACCGGAGCAGAACGAACCAATGTAACCCTTAGCTGGATAAATCTTTTGCAAGAGGCACAGCCTACTCTTGCAGCAACTCATATTTTCTGGTGAAGTCGGTTCAACGTAGGTTATGAATCTACCCGAAATGAACGGACTGTAAATGGGTACTTAAATTAAGCAGCCATTGCGAAAGATGTTTCGCCTTGTAAATTTTGAATATTCAGATTCAAGTGCTAATTATCCAACGCACTACATGCTTACACTCTCAAAGATCTACGCTGTCAAAACCGGGCGGCCCCGTTTAAATTTATCAATTGTTGGAAGTCTGTTGTCAGTGCTTTAAATAATTCTATTCCTAACAACTCACACCTGCAATCAGACATCGAATTAATAGCAAAAGTAATGTATTTTCGCTGATATGGAATTTAGAATTGCGCCCATGTACTTTGTGATAATTAATTTCTTGCTTTTGCTTTTTGTAAATCCGAGTATAAATGAATCCATTTCATTGAAATTAGCAGCCGATTATTCCAAAACGGGTTTGCCAATTGTGCTGTTATTTGGGCTGTCGATGGGTACATTTTTTCGCCATACTTATTACAGCAAATTGTTTAAAACAGTATTTTATGCCGTACAAATTTTAAACACAGGCCTTTTAATTTATTACATTGTTGAAATTCAGCAGCAGCATTTGTAAACTAACCAATTTCTAAAAGTTTAACTGCATTTTCAGCAGCCACTTTACTGGCCTCTTTTTTATTGTTTGCGGTAGATTGAGTAATTAATTCCCCATCAATTTCTACACCAATCGTAAATACTTTTCTGCCGCGTTCTATTTTTTCCTCTAGGGTGGTGAATTCTATTTTTTTTCCAAATTTAGTAGCCCATCCAATCAATCTGTTTTTAGTATTTACTTCTAAACTTTCTAACAATTCAATGTCAACAAATGGCAATAGGATTCGTTTTCGAATAAATGTTCGAGTAACCGCATACCCTTTGTCGATATAGATAGCACCAATTAAAGCTTCCAATGCATTCCCAAAAATTTGAGAATCACGCAAAAAGTAATCTTGATTGTTGAACTTCATCAATGTCTTCAATCCAAGTTTTATTCCAATGTCATTGAGTGTTTTTCGATTGACTATTTTTGATCGCATATCAGTCAAATAACCTTCGCCTTTGGTAGGATATTTTACAAATAAATGTTCACTAATAATAGCTCCTAAAATGGAATCTCCTAAAAACTCCAAACGCTCATTGTTTTCTTCTGTATTTAAATTATTTGAACGATGGGATAATGCCAATTCATATACCGCTAAATTGCTAGGAGTGAATCCCAATAATGCTTGCAAGTCTTTATCCAAAGAATTTCCTTTGATGAAAAAATGGGCTATAAAATCAGGAACAAAACGCATGCAGTTAATTGTGAATTATATATTGTTAGTTGGTAATATTTCTAATTGTGTGTTAAAACTCAAATATATAATTAATCATTTACAATTAATCATTACCATTTGCCCAGAGTGCTAATTTTTTCTCAAGCACTTCTAAAGGCATATTGCCTCCATTTAAAATTTGTGTATGAAAATCAGCTAACTTAAATTTAGTACCAAGCTCTATTTGATATTTTTCTCTTAATTCTAAAATCTTAAATTGACCAATTTTGTACGACAATGCTTGCCCTGGAATGGCCATGTAGCGCTCAATTTCGGCAGTAGCTTCTTCTTCTGAAATGCGCTCATTATCTCTCATGTATTTTATTGCCTCTTCTCTTGTCATTCCTTTTGTATGAATGGCAACATCCACTACCAAGCGAATTGCGCGGTGCATAGCATCACTTAAATGTCCTAAATATTGATAGGGATTTTTAAATAAACCCAATTCTTTACCTAAGGTTTCTGTATACAATGCCCAACCTTCTGCATAGGCACTGTAACCTAAAAATTTACGAAATTGTGGCAAGGTTTTATTTTCTTGTTGCAATGAGATTTGATAATGGTGGCCAGGAATCGCTTCATGTAAAAATAACGTTTCCATACCTACAATATTAAATTTTGTAGCATCTAAAATGGGCGTATAAAAAATGCCAGGTCTTGTGCCATCTTCACTTCCAGCATTGTATTCGGCACTGGCGCTTGCTGCTCTAAATGCTTCTGTTTGTCTGATTTCAAATTTAGTTTTGGGTTCGTTTTCAAACAAAGTTTTTAATTGCGGTGCCATACAATTTTTAATTGCCCAAAAACTATCCAACACTTCTTTAGGCGTTTTAAAAGGCGTGAATTGCTTATCTGTATTGATGAAATTAAAAAATTCTGGCAATGTTCCTTTAAATCCAACTTCAGTTTTTACTTTTTCCATTTCTGATTTTAACCGAGCCACTTCTTTCAATCCAATTTCATGAATTTCTTCAGGTTTTAAATTCGTGGTGGTGTAATTATGAATTAAATATTGGTAATATGATGTGCCGTTTGGAATAGCAGAAATTCCTGCAGTGGTTCTGCAAGCAGGAATATATTCTTTTTCAAAAAATGTTTTCAGTTTGCTGTAAGCAGGAATCACTGAATTGGTGATATGGAAAAAATATAAGTTCTCTACTTTCGATTTTTCTTCTTTCGAGAATGTAGCAGGCATATTTTTTATGGGTTGATAAAAAATACTCTTGGTAGGATCTAATGTTAACACACTTTTTAATTGCGGAACTACTTTTTCTGCCAATGCTTTTGGAATTGTAATTCCTTGCGCCATTCCTTTGCGCATGTTCTCTATGCATACATCTGCCCATGCAGGGAAGGCTTTCATTCTTGCCGAAAAATTTTCATAATCTTTCACTGTTTTAAAAGGTTGATTGCCTTCGCCACTGCCTAATTGTGGAAACTCATTTGTAAAACTCCAAAACTGGTTGATAGGCATTAAATGGCTTGGAAATTTCAATCCTTCCAGGCTGTTATTTAATTCAAATTCAAATATTTCTTTTGATATTCTATCTTCATCTGATAATGATGCATCAATGGCTTTTGATTCGTTTAAATATTTTTCTAAAAAAAGTTTGATCGTATCTCTATAAGCATCGCTGTTATTCAATGGCAATAAATCGTTGTAGCGGTTATCTCCAATGGCGGTTGCTTCCAGTGGAAATAATTTCAAATGTTCTTCCCAATAATTGGCAAATAATGAATTTAACTTGCTGTTCGATTCTTTCACAGATGAAGCATTGTTTTTGCATGATATCAACCACAACGTAAACACCAACAATAGAGAAATGTATTTTTTCATTTTTAACTTTTTAAGTTTTCAAATATATGGAATAATCACACAATTTGAAATTTGAAAAAGAATCAGATCATGTACTATTACATGGTATTCAAATAGCAATCAAAGTATTAAAAATCAGCACTGTATGAATATTTACACGCATTTTTACAATAGGAACTTAATTTTATCTATAGGCAATGATAAAAATCATTCCTTAAATACCCAATTCGTTAAAAATTACTAGAAAATTGGGTATTTATTTATGATATTTGCTTGTTCAAAATTTTACAAACAAATGTCAAAAGTAACATTCACTAATAATCCTCGACCATTTAAATCTTTGTTAGATGAGCGTATTAACGAATATTTTGATTCGAAAAATATCGATGTTAGAGGAAATTGGAAATTATACTCAAAAACAATTATCCTTTTGGTTGCTCTTTTTTCAGTTTATGGAATCATACTTTCCATTCAACCGCCCACTTGGTTTTCATTGGTATTGTGTGCTTTGTTGGGATTAATTGAATCTACCATTGGCTTTAATGTAATGCATGATGCAGCACATGGTAGTTATAGTAAAAGCAATCGCATCAATAATATCGTAACTTGGATTGGGGGCGATTTAATGGGTGGTAGCACATTTATGTGGAAAATAAAACACAATATTATTCATCACACTTACACCAATATTGATGGCTTAGATGACGATATTGCCAAGTATCCTTTATTTCGATTAAGTCCACATCAAGAGGTTCGTTGGTTTCATAAGTTTCAGTATTTATATGCTGTGCCTTTGTATTTTTTCACAACATTCAATTGGATCTTGTTTGATGATTATTTAAAATTAGTTACGAAGAAAATATGTTCCACAGAAATTCGTCCGTTAAAATTGCGTGATCATCTGGAGTTTTGGAGTGGGAAAATTGTAAATATTACGTTGTTCTTCATTATACCTATTTTCATTTTTGGTTTTTGGCAAGCTTTAATTGGATTTTTTATCATGCATGCTGCACTGGGATTGAGTTTAGCTTTTGTATTTCAAATGGCTCATGCGGTTGAAGAAGCCTCATTTCCATTGCCCAATGAAGCTCACAAAATGGAAGATGAATGGATGTTGCATCAAGTAAAAACAACCGTAAATTTTGCCATGAATAACAAAGTAATTTCATGGTTAGTAGGTGGTTTAAACTACCAAGTAGAGCATCATTTATATCCAAAAATTTCACACATTCATTATCCTCAAATCAGCAAAATTGTGCAACAAACTTGCAAGGATTTAAATGTTGAATACAATGCCTTTCCAACATTTGGTAAAGCCTTGCTCTCTCACTTCAGATATTTAAAAGTATTGGGGAAATAATATTTACGGCGAATAGTTTGATAATGACGTGTATGCAAGATATTTTAGTTTAGTCTCTTTATATTCATTTTAACATACATAAGATTACTAGAATAGTTCTTTAGTTAAGAATTGATTGCATATGCTACAACAAATATTATCTTCTAAATAAAACCGTTAAAGAAAACTTAAGGTGTTGTTTGGTGTGTTTTTTATAATAAATTTGCTACAACTACATTTTTTACATGAAGAAACTATTTTTTGTTTTTGCGATGACTGCGGTTTCGATTTCGGCTTTTGCCCAAAAAGATAAAAGCGCTAAAAAAGATCCATGGAGTTCTGATGAATTGTGGAATCCTATTCCAATTAATCGTCAATTATCACATGATAAAATTGATCGCTTACAAAAGCAAATTGATGAATTTGATGGGAAAATTAATAAAGACATCAATTTAATAGGCGACGACAATGGCAGTGAAATAATTTCGGATGCAATTATTAGACGGGTTGATAGATTGCAAATTATTCTTGAAAATTTACCGATCGATCATTGGACAAAAGTGAAATATTTTTTGTTGTTAGAAGAAGATGTAAAGCAATGCTACAATGATATTACAGCGAATACAGCCGATGCAAATTATTACAAAGATTTAATTTATAATTTTGAAGTCATTTTTAAAAAGCAATTAGAAGGAGAAAGTATTTTGTCGCATATCAATGAAAATTTTACTCGTTCCTTGTTTGGAAGTATGCACATGTATAAAGACGATAAAGCTTGTATAGCGGCTGCATATAATGGAATGGTAAAAATGTATCCAGAAGAAATGATGAAACGTTTCAATGAATATGCTTACATGGATGCAGCGACTACAATGATGGCATATTTAGTAAAGAAAAATCCAAGTTTGATTTTGACATATGCCACATCCACTGCTCAAGAAAGAAATGCAGTAAGAAAAAGTAAGGACCCCTTAGTGATGAAAATTGTGGAAATTGCAGACAAAGCAAAAACGCCATTAAAAGCCATCGTTTACCTTGATCAATTAAACAATGGTTCAATGACTATTGCGCAAGTAAATGCGGTAACGGAAGACAATGCATCTTATTATAAAAGTTTAGTGCAATTGCGCTTGAATGACAATCCAATGTCGAAAAAAGTAATCGAACGTGAAAGTAAATTGCAAGCGTTGGAATATGTAAGAACGATGAATGAATTGCATGAAGCGCAAGATCCCGTTCGTTTTAAATGCATTGAACCATTGACTGCCAAAGAAATTTATTTCTTATTAGTAATGTGTAGCGATGAAATTTATACCAGTACGTTTGTAGGTTCGTTTAATAGAATGTTGCCTAAAATGGGAGCCACAAAAGGCGATGTGTTTTTGCAAGAAATGAACATGGATAAATTCAGAACATTTATTCGAATGAGCGCTGGTTACAATAAATTAGATGAGTTTTTAGCAACCATGGATGAGCCAAGTAAAAATAATTTAATGGCCTCTTTTGTTCACAATATTGATAAAAATCCTGAAACCGATGTAGCCGATGCAGTGGATGTAGCCGATGCTTTTGGAAGTATTAAAGACGAAAATCTATTGTATTATTTATTGGAAGAATTGAAAAAAGACTATGAAAGAACGTATCAAGATAACAATAAACGCGGGTTGATTACGTATTTCTTATTAAACACGCTTTGCACGTCTATTTTAAGCCCAGAAGAAACGAATGATGATTTACAAGCTCAATTAAAAGTGCCTCCAATTAGTTTTGTAACAGATAAAAGTTTGTTGGATGCAAAAGGCAGAGTTATTATGCAAACCTATTTTTATGGAGATGATGATGGGAAACAATCCTATGGAAGTTTCATGACAAATTTTAAAGCGGATGAATGGAAAATTGAAAAGAATGCTCAATGGACAACCATTACCTCTACCAAAGGAAGTCCTGTTACCGTTTATGCCAATATGCCTTTACAAGAACCTCAAGATGAGGAAGCTCAAAATGCATTGAATGATTATTTGAAAAAAAATAATGTGAGCCCATCTATTTTAGTGCATCGCGGGCACAGTTATCATTTAGCTACTACATTGAAAAACATTACTCCTCAAAACAAAATTATTGTCTTGGGTTCTTGTGGTGGATATCATAATTTATCTTCCATATTAACAAAGTCAGAAGATGCCCATATTATTTCGAGTAAGCAAACAGGAACCATGTTGGTGAACGATCCTATTGTAAGGGCTTTAAATAATCGATTAACTCAATCAAAAGATATTAACTGGATTGATTTATGGGATGACGTAGGCAAGCAAATGAATACGCCTGCTTTGCAAGATAAATTTAATGATTATGTTCCTCCTCATAAAAACATGGGTGCATTGTTTTTAAAAGCATTCAAAATTCAAATGAAAGAGAATGGGTTACTGTAAATTTTATTATTAAAGTATATTTACATTTTATAAAAATAAATTGAATTTTTCGTTTGCATATCCGACCTGGTTTCTTTTATTCTGCTTGTGTGTAGGATTTATTTTTGCTTTTGCTTTATATTTTAAAAAGAAAAATAATTTTCCTTTTACGTGGCAATTTGTTTTGGTCATCTTAACTCGATTTTTTACCGGAGCCATATTGGTTTTTTTGTTGCTGTCGCCAATTTTAAAGTACTTACAAAAAAAAGAAGACAAACCAACCATTGCTTTTATACAAGATAATTCAGCGTCTATTAAAAATGCGTTTAAGAAAATAGACAGTGTAGCATATCAAAAAAATGTGCGTGATTTAATTGCTGAATTGCAAAAAGACTATAATGTAAAAACTTTTTCATTGGGCAATCAGTTAAAGGACAGTTTGCATTTTGAGTACAACGAAAATGGCAGTGATTTATCGTCTCCTTTAGAAACCATTATGACTACCTTGGAAAATGAAAATTTAGGTGCTGTAATACTCGCCTCTGATGGAATTTACAATAAAGGAATGTCTCCATTGAATCTTACATATCCATTTAAAGGAGCTGTGTATTCAATCGGTTTAGGCGATACAACTATTCAGCGGGATGCTTTAGTAGCAAGGGTTTTTGCAAATAAAATGGTCTATTTAGGAGATCAATTTGCTATTCGAAGCGATGTTTCTGCATATGCTTGCAAAGGTTCATCTGTGACCGTTTCAGTGTTTAGTCATTCTGCCAATCGGGTAGTGGCTACGCAAAATTTTTCGGTTACTGAGGAACGTTTTTCAAAGTCAATTGAAACAATAATTGATGCCCGTTCGGTAGGGGTTCAACATTATACAATTTCTATTTCAAAAGTTGATGGAGAGCAAAATATTGCCAACAATGCACAGGACGTTTATATAGAAGTAATTGACAGTAAAGAAAATGTGTTGATTGTTGCCAATGCACCGCATCCCGATATTTTTGCTTTGAAAGAAGCCTTGACAAAAAACAAAAATTTCAAAGTTGATATTAAAACAGCTCAAAAAGTAGATGCCAATATCAGTGACTACAATTTAGTGGTTTTACATAATTTGCCATCTGTAAATTACAATGTCAATAGTATTTTAGAACAAGCAAAAAAAATGGGAATTTCATTGTGGTTTATCACAGGTTCTCAAACTGCTATTTCATTATTTAATCAAGCTCAAAATTGCTTGCAAATAGCACCGAGGGGCATGTCTTTGAATGATGCATCTGCTAATTTAAATAAAGAGTTTTCATATTTTACATTGTCAAATACAACCGGTTTATTGCAATTGCCGCCATTGGCAACTCCTTTTGGAGAATATACCACTGGCGCCAATACACAAGTATTAATGACGCAAAAAATTGGATCTGTAAACACCAATTATCCGTTGTGGATTGTGCAACAAAATAATGCGGCAAGAGTTGGTGTAACTGCTGGAGAAGGTTTGTGGCGCTGGCGTTTATATGATTATCAACAACATAAAAATCATAATTTAGTGGATGAATACATCCTGAAAACAGCACAGTTTTTGTCGGTTAAACACGATAAAAAACAATTCAGAACTACGCTTCAAAAATCAGTATTTACCGAAAGTGAACCAATCACTTTTGATGCAGAATTATATAATGAAAACTATGAACTCATCAATACACCCGATGTGAATTTAACCATTACGGATGAGGCCAATACAAAGAAAAAATACAGTTTAAATAAAGAAGGGAATTCTTATTCTTTGTCGCTGGGAAATTTAGCAGCAGGTAAATATGCTTATACGAGTCAAACTGCTTACAATGGAAAAAATTATTCTGCATCAGGAAATTTTTCTGTGGTAGCAATCAATATTGAAGATGTGAATACTACAGCTGATTTTGGGATGTTAAATCAATTGGCAAAAAACTATGGTGGGGAGTTTGTTTACCCTTCAGAAATCAATTCAATAAAAGAGAAAATCAAGAATAATCAAGCTGTTAAAACCATTTTAAGAACACAAGTAAATACTGAGCCACTGATTAATTGGAAATGGTTATTTGGATTGCTTATATTCTTGCTTTCGATAGAATGGTTTATCAGAAAATATACAGGGAACTATTAACTATTGAGGCAATTCTACTGAAATGTCTACTATTTCCTCTTTTTCAAACCAAATAGTCAATCCAATAGCATTGTACGTATAAATATATTCTGGCAAATCCTTCTCAATTTGTAAATCTATTTCTATTTTATTTTCCTTGTAATACGCCTCAATATTGTCTATGATTGTGGTTTTATTTTCTTTACTAAAATCAATTTCGTTAAAGAGTAAATTGTTTGAATGGATAGACATGTATTCAAAAATTTTACCATCAAAATGAAGAAAAATAGAAATGTCGTGTTGGTCAAAATAAAGTTCAATTGAATTGAAACCATCGCCTTCATCATTGATTTCTCTTGATTCAGGTTTGCCTAAAATATCAATGATTTCCTCTTCTGTTGAAGTAAATAAAACTTCTCCCATTCCTTTAGTTGGAAAAAATGTTTTCATTAAATTGATATCTATTGGTTTTGACATTTTGTTTTTTTTGTAAATATAATAGTAGTTCTTTAAAAAATTAAATCCAGACAATTGAATAATAAAATTTATAAATTTGGGAAACATAATCTTTCATCAATAAATCCACTTATAAAAGAATTTAACCAATTGTAATTCGTAATTCATAATTTATTTAACCTAATCATAATTAATACTGTATTTTTACCTTCTAAATTATAAAAAAAAATTATGGAAACAGGACTCATCATTTTAGTTTTGCTAGCTTTAGCCATTCTATTCACCGGAATTTTTACCGTTCAACAAGGAACCATAGCCGTTATTACTATGTTTGGAAAATATAGAAGATTAGCGATGCCAGGTTTAAATTTTAAAGTGCCTTTTTTGGAAATGATTTTCAAAAAAATATCCATCCAAAACCGTTCAGTGGAATTGCAATTTCAGGCAATTACGTTAGATCAAGCCAATGTGAACTTCAAAGCCATGTTGTTGTATGCGGTTGTGAGCTCGGATGAAGATGCCATCAAAAATGTAGCATTTAAATTCATTGACGACAAAAGTTTAATGCAAGCGTTGGTTCGTACCATTGAAGGTTCTATTCGTGCATTTGTGGCTACCAAAAGACAATCAGAAATTTTAGGATTACGAAACGAAATTAATTTGCATGTAAAAGAACAAATTGACGTGCAATTAGAAGCTTGGGGTTATCATTTAATTGATTTACAAATCAATGATATTTTCTTTGATGAAGAAATTATGAAATCGATGGCTCGAGTAGTAAGTAGTAATAATTTAAAAGCTGCTGCTGAAAACGAAGGTCAAGCGTTGTTAATTACCAAAACAAAAGCAGCTGAAGCAGAAGGAAATTCAATTAAAATTTCAGCA
Organism: Bacteroidota bacterium; assembly: GCA_947460795.1. GTDB lineage: Bacteria > Bacteroidota > Bacteroidia > Chitinophagales > Chitinophagaceae > OLB11. Next base: position 16,418 of record CANHJA010000011.1, read on the forward strand.
GAAGCAGAAAAACAAGCAGCACAATTAAGAGGACAAGGGGTGGCTCTTTTCAGAGAAGAAGTAGCCCGTGGGATGGCTTCTGCAGCAAAAGAAATGGAAGATGCAAAATTAGATGCATCGTTTATTTTATTTTCAATGTGGACAGAATCTATCAAACATTTTGCTGAAAACGGAAAAGGAAATACAATTTTCTTAGATGGTTCGGTTGATAAAATGCAACGTACGATGGAAGAATTAATGAGTGTAACGAATTCTAAATCGTAAGAATAGGATAAGAAGAATTTATATATAAACATTATGGTTAGAGAAATTATAATTCTATCAGTAATTGTTGCTATTCTGATAAATCTTTTTGTTATTAATCTAATATATCAAATAGCAAAAAATACAAAAAAGCAATCTGAAGAATCAATCAAACAAACAATGTTATTAGCTGAAATTGCTGAAAAAAATGGTGTGCTAAAATCTGTTATAAGTGAGATTAATTTTACTAAATTTGAGTAGATGCATCCTTGTAAAAGATTATAGCTATTATAAAAAAATAAACAAAATTAAATCTATAAGGTTTTAAACCCTTATAGATTTTATTATTTAATTTCGGTTTCAAATGAAATTCAAAGACGTCGTAGGACAAGAAGATTTAAAGAAAAAAATAATTTACTTAATTCAGCAAGGTAAAATGCCGCATGCTGTGATGTTGTTGGGTACTGATGGCAGTGGAGGATTGCCTATGGCATTGGCTATGGCTCAATATATACAATGTACAAACAAAACCGATGTTGATTCTTGTGGAGAATGTCCGTCTTGTGCAATGCTCTCAAAAATGCAACATCCTGATGTGCATTTTTCATTTCCAACAGCCAAATTAAACCCAACAAAAATTCCTGTTAGCAATGATTATATTATTGAGTTTAGAGAATTTATGTTGGCAAACCCTTATGGTTCTGAAAAAGACTGGTTAGATCATTTAGAAACTGATAAACAAGGAAATATTACTGCGTTAGAGTGTAGAGAAATTATTCAGAAACTCCAATTGAGAACCTTTATGAGTGAATATAAGGTATTCATCATGTGGCGTCCAGAATATTTAGGGAGTGAAGGAAATATTTTATTAAAATTCATTGAAGAACCAACCGCAAAAACGATTTTGATATTTGTAGCCACACAATTGGAAAAAGTATTGTTGACGATTCAATCGAGAACACAGCTGTTCAATTTATCAAAATTAAAATTAGCAGAAATTCAAGAGGCACTCTTACAGCAACAAGTTGAGCCTTCAAAAGCATTGCAAATAGCCAATTTGGCAGATGGAAATTATCATTATGCATTGCAATTAATCAATGAGCAAGATGATGATATGTTGGGTTATTTAAAACAGCTACTCAACGGAATTTATGCGAATAAAGGGTTGGAAATCGTAGCATTTGTCAATCAAATGGCAGCTGAAAACAAAGAAACTCAAAAAAAATTCATAACCTACTTCGTTCATTTATTAGAAAATTTAGTTCGTTATCGACAAGTAGGGAAAGCCCATGTTTCCATGTTAGAAGCTGAATATAAAATTTTAGACACATTGATTGCTAAAAAAATGACCGATTATCAAGTAGATAAAGTAACTGCCTTGCTAGAGGAATGCATCTATCAAATAGAGCGAAATGCAAATGCGAAAATTCTATTTCATTCCTTATCTTTACAAATTCAGCAGCAGCTTTTATTTAAAAAGGCACTCGCTTAAAGAATAAATTTTCTATTAAAAAGAGAATTTAAAACAATTTTAATTAATTCGTAAAAGAAATAATATATGGCATGCGGTAGTTGTGGAACGAGCAAAGGTGGTGTTCCTACTGGTTGTAAAGATAATGGATCGTGTAAAAGTGGTGGTTGTAACAGATTAAATGTACATGATTGGCTCAGTTTGATTCCTGTTTCTGATTTTTCAAAACCTTATCCTTATATAGAAGTTAGCTTTAACCATGGAAGTAGAAAAGATTTTTACAAAGCTCAAAATCCATTACAATATGAAAAAGGAGATTTTGTAACTGTTGAAGGTTCTTCTGGTGGATTTGATGTAGGAGTAATCAGTGTGACTGGAGAATTAGTAAAACTTCAAATGAAGAAAAAAGGGGTAAAGGAGAACAGTGAAGATATTCGTAAAATATTACATGCAAGTACCTCACAAGAGCTCGAAAAATCAAACGAAAGTAAAAAGCAAGAAAAAGAAATGATGATTCGTGCACGGGTTATTTCACGTGAATTGAATTTGCAAATGAAAATTGCTGAAGTAGAAATGCAAGCCGATGGCAGAAAAGCTACTTTCTTTTATACTTCAGATGATCGGGTTGACTTTAGAGAGTTGATTAAACGTTTCGCAGGAGATTTTAAAGTGAAAGTGGAAATGCGTCAAATTGGTATTCGCCAAGAAGCTGCTAAAGTAGGAGGTATTGGTAGTTGTGGACGTGAGTTGTGTTGCAGTACTTGGTTAAATGATTTTAAATCGGTGAGTACAACTGCTGCCCGATACCAAAACTTATCCATTAACCAAACCAAATTATCGGGTCAATGTGGCCGATTAAAATGTTGTTTAAACTACGAGTTAGATACTTATATGGATGCATTGCGGGTGTTTCCTGAAAATGCAGAACGAATTAAAATTAAAAACGGAACTGCGTATTTGCAGAAGAAAGATATTTTTAAAAACTTGATGTGGTATAGTTTTGAAAAAAGCAATACTCTGTATCCTTTACGTATAGAACGAGTGAATGAAATTATTGAACTCAATACAAAAGGAATTTTTCCGGATGAATTGCAAGCTGTTGAAGTCGCTAAAAAAGCTGCCATTGCAGAAAAAACTGATTATGTAGATGTAGTAGGACAAATAAGTTTGAAATCGTTAGAGCGTTCTACAAAAAAGAAGAACCAGAAAGCGAAAGAAAATCATTCCAATCAACGTTCTCAAAACCCGAATCAAAAACCAAATCCGAATCAAAAAGGAAATGGACCACGCCCTCAAAATCCAAATCAGAAACAAAATCCAAATCAGAAACCTAAATCATTGGATGAATTAGCTGCGAATTTAGGTCAAGGCAACAAGCCGAAACCAAATCCAAATCAGAAACCGAATCCAAATCAGAAGCCGAAAGCGACTGTAAATGCGGACGGTACAGCGCAACCACGCCCTCAAAATCCGAATGCAAAAAAGCCTGTGCATAATCATCAAAAACCCAAGCCGGTAAATAATAATTCACCACAAACGAATGCTGAAAAAAAGGATTAAACATATAAATGACTCTGAAAAGAGTCATTTTTTTTCATTTAATTATCCCTAGAAGCTTAATAGTTGAACTACATATTCAGTAAATAATGGCTCCATAAATAATCTTGCCAATCTACAAGCATGTGAAAAAGCAAACCCACCGCTACTATTCTAGTTTTGGGAATAAAAAGGAGTAAAAAATAAATCCCAATGGCAATATAAGAGTGTAAAAGATGAAAACCAATGCTGCAGCGTGTTGGATCAAAAATAGGGGTAGCTAATAAATGGTCTAAATCAACCAACATAGTTGCAATCATAATTAACCAAGCTTTTTTCCATTCCTTTTTAAAAAAATACCAAGCCAATAAACCAGGAAACAACAAATGCAAGCCATAATGTAGGATTGGTTGAAGAATTTTAAGTGTTTCGTATGATAACATGCATGTAATTGAAATACAAATTTTAAATTAAAATATTGATTTTGCAACTTTTAAAGTTGAAGAGTGAGCATATCGTCTCAATACACGATTCCGAAAACGGAACCGTCTCAATTTAGGTATACAAAGAAAATGACATACACTCAAAAAAATCCTAACATCTAACAACTAAGATCTAACATCTCTTACTATCTTCGCAACCTATGGCAACAGAACAAAATAATTTACCGGCTATTATAGCGCATTGCAAAGAATATGGTTTTATTTTTCCTTCGAGTGAAATTTATGACGGACTAAGTGCGGTGTATGATTATGGTCAATGGGGAGTGGAATTGAAGAAAAATATCAAAGACCTTTGGTGGAAATCAATGGTGTATATGAATGAAAATATTGTAGGAATTGATTCTGCAATTTTCATGCATCCAAGTATTTGGAAAGCCAGTGGGCATGTCGATAATTTTAGCGATCCAATGATTGATAATTTGGATAGTAAAAAACGATATCGAGTAGATCATTTAGTTGAAGGATTTGTAGAAGAAATGGAAAATGAGAATGGCCAATTGTCAGAAAAAGGGAAAGCCATTTTAGCAGAAATGGACACCTTGTTAAGCAATGATGATTTTGCAGGGTTAAAACAATTAATTGTAGATAATCAAATGAAATGTGCTGTGAGTGGCACTTGTAATTGGACTGATGTGAGACAGTTTAACTTAATGTTTAGTACAAAAGTAGGCTCTGTAGCAGAAGAAAGTGATACGATTTATTTACGTCCAGAAACAGCACAAGGTATTTTTGTAAATTTTTTAAATGTGCAAAAAACAGGTCGCATGAAAATACCTTTTGGTATTGCACAAATTGGAAAAGCATTTAGAAACGAAATTGTAGCTCGTGGTTTTATTTTCCGTATGAGAGAATTTGAACAAATGGAAATGCAATTTTTCGTTCGTCCTGGTACTCAAAAAGAATGGTATGAGCACTGGAAAGCAGCAAGAATGCAATGGCATATGGATATTTTTGGAGCAGACAAAGCCGATAAATATCGATTTCATGATCATGTAAAATTGGCTCACTATGCAGATGCTGCTTGTGATATTGAATTTGATTTTCCGATGGGTTTCAAAGAATTAGAAGGCATCCATTCTCGCACTGATTTTGATTTAACACAACATCAATTGTTTAGCAAAAAGAAAATGCAATATTTTGATAATGATATTGACGAAGCTACAGGAAAGCCTTATGGTAACTATATTCCTTATGTAGTGGAAACTTCTGTTGGGTTAGATAGAAGCATTTTGTGTGCATTAAGTCATGCTTATCAAGAAGAGGATTTAAGTA